>JAUVZF010000058.1 GCA_030602705.1 Planctomycetota bacterium | reverse complement strand
TAAGACTTACGTCGATTTTCACCTTGCCGAAACACCCAAATTCGCGTTTTTTTTGGTTCCGAGCCTTGATTCTGGGCCGTGAGGGGCTTTTTTGGCTCTCAATGTTAAGATAGGTAAGGCAAAACGCGCTGGTTTTTGATCGGTTTTTGCGATTTTTGTGTCCGTTTTTGTCCGTTTTTGTTCCGTTTTGTTCCGTTTTTGAGGGGTTTTTGAGGGGGCAAAATTGACGTAAGTCACCAAAGCCGAAACGCAACCGGCGCGCGCGCCGCCGCAGGGACCGAAAAGTTGTTAGAGTTCTAACAAAATCGAGGGAGGGGCAGGGATTTTGTTAGAGTTCTAACAATCGGGTCGAAAACGGCAACCCGCCTTCGCCAAGGCTATGGCGGGCAAGCGGCAACGGCTTTGAACGCAGAGTACGCCGAGTACGCAGAGAACGGCGGTTACTGGGTAACGGCCAACGCCAACGGCCATTTTAGCCGCGACCCGCTTGTCCGCCGACTTGTCCGGCGTAGCCGTGGCGAAGACGGAAGCCTTGGCGAAGGCGGAGAGGGGAGCGCGTACTCGCAAGGCCAATGACGAATGATAAATGCCGAATGCCAAATGCCCGCCTGCGGCGGGGAACGGCGAAAGGCAAACGGCAACGGCGGGAGGCTGAAAGGCTCGGATTCAACAGCCTGGGGCAACGCCCCAGGCCAGGAGGTACGCCGGGCCAAACACAAATCAAGCCCTGAAAGGGCGAGACAAGTCGGCGGCTGGCATGGTCATCCCGCCGGACCAGGCCCGTTCACAGGCCTTGACCCGAAGGGTATAGGCCAGGGCTTTCAGCCCTGGTCAACGGCGCTGCCACGATTGCCTTTATCCTGGATCAGCATGCAGGTCGCTTCAGCGGGCTTCTCGTCGTGGGCCGGGCGCCGAGGATGTGCCAAGAGTAAGGTCGCTGAAGCGACCTGGGATGGGCAGCCGTCAGGCCACGGCACGCCTGCCGTGCCAGGGTAGAAGGGGCGGGGGCCCTCGTGGACCCGGCCCAAAGGGCCGGGCCTATACCCGCTTCGCGTGGACGAAGGCCCGTAAACAGGCCTCATAAGCCTTTGCGGCCGGGGATCGCGGAGTTGAGGGGTGGCGGTTCGCCATAACGCTTTACGTACTCCGCAATGCAGTTCACCTCTTCCGCGGAGATTTTTCTCCTGGGCTTCTCTCGCCACGAGAAGAACACGGTCTCGATGCCCAGGCTTGCGCGCCGGTTGAGCTTGTACAGCAAGTTCGCCTCGTGATGGGCCCCCGGCTTCACCAGACATTGAAGAAACTCCCGTGCTCTCCTGTTCAGGTTTGTGCTCTTGCCGTAGACGAGTACTCGCTCGGGGTCTGTTCCCTTCATTCTAGGAATGCCCCTTGGCCAACGGCTCTTGGGCGCAAGCACCTGGTAAATCCCCGGTTTTTCGGGAACATCCTTGCACTGGCTGCTCAGGAAGCCGTACGGGAGTCTCCCCCGTAAACCCCTAACAGACAGTTCGCACTGCCTTTCCCAGTTCATCATATACCTCCTTTGACATCTGGCTTAAGAATCTACTCCTACCCAGTGAGGATCCTAGTGGCGCGTGGCATGGTCATCCCGAAGGGTGACCATGTTCCGACCTTCCCCCCCGCGCTACGGCTCCAGCGGCGGCGTTTGATCGGCTCACGGGGACGAAGGCCCGTAAACGGGCCTCATAAGCCGGCGGCCGGGGTTCGCGCCAGTCTGGCCGCGTTAGTCGGTCACTGGTTTCCCGCGTCCGGAGTCTCAGGTCCTGCGCTTCCGCACATGCCCCGTTCATTCTGTTGATTCCTCGAAAGGGATATAGTCGGACACGATTGTGTCAATGAACTGGTCAACACCTACGGTCTTGAACTGCACTGCTTCCAGCAGGTCCCAAGTGATCGGTTGTTTGGGGAATCGCCACCACGACATCTTTTTCTCGTCCGAGAGTTCCAAGACCACTCCTTCGTCCCAGTACCACACATCTTCTTCGGCGTAATTCTTCGTCTTGAAGGGAAAGAGGCGCAATAGGCGCCCTTCCGTCTCGGCCAGGTACACAGTTTCTACGATGTCTGCCGTTCCCGCGGTCAGGTCCCGAGGGGGGGATATTGCTGCCCACTTCAGCGTGCCGTCTTGAGTCTGCCGAAGAAGGGCTGCAATCGCTTTCGTGGTCCTGCTTTCCTCTTTCATTCTCTGGCTCTCCACTTGATATCCTCACTCAAGTTCTGGAGTTCCTCCTCCAGCAGAACGAGGTCGAGATAAACCTGATAAATGGCATCCTTTTGCGGCGGCGCAGAGGGAGGCGGGAGGCGTTTGATCTGTTTTAGGAGACTTGAGATGTTCGACCTCTGTGCGAGACCGATCTTGCGCTTCAGGCTCTTAAGGGTGGCGTGACACTTCTGCAATTCTATGGCTAGATCAGTGGAGGAATCCGGGTAGGTGTTGAGGAGCGTGGACAGCGTGCTGCGGTGCGATGCGACCTTTTTCTTAAGGGCCGGGAACCGCGCCTGAAACAGGAAACGCCGACTGATTCGCCCGACTTTGGTGAGAAGCAAGATCGTAAGGACGAGTCCCAGAATTGAGCAGAGGCTGCCGATCGGGCCGATCGCCTGGATTGTCTCTGTCAAGTCGGGCATTGTGTATCCCTGTCCTCAGAGCCAACGGCAAGGATCACCAGACCTCCTTACAAATGCTCACGCCAAGGTTATTGGAGACGGAGCGTCTCCGCAAGCAAAATGCTTTCGGCAAGGTCTGTAGAACCGCTCCGGTTGTGCTGGCCTATCGCTTTGTAGCGTAGCCCACCGCCGCGCGGCGGCGGATCAGCAGCAGACCACCCAGGGCCAGCAGCGCCAGCGTGGCGGGTTCGGGGATCAGCACGAGTTGGCCGTCGCCGTGAATCTCGAAGTTGTTCGTGAACGTCTCGCCGCTCCCGAAGGTGCCAGACAGCGCCCCGGCAAGAGGGTCGCGCTCGTCGAATCTTGTGTAGGTCCCAAGCGGGACGGGAACACCAGAGATGGAGAAGTCCGAGCCCTCGACCGTCACGGTGGACCAGATCATCATGATTTCCTCTATCGTGCCGCCCGAGACGGTCACCTGGCTGCTGCCGAGGGCGTACAGACGCCAACCAATGGTACCACCAGAGACAGCCACCTCGCTGCTGTCGTAGGCGTACAGATGGTAATTGATGGTGCCGCCTGAGACGGTCAGCCGGCTCGTATCGTAAGCATAAGCGTAGCTCCCGACCTCAGCTCCCGACACCATTTCCACGCTGGTCGGCTCGTCCCAAAAGTTGTTTCGCACCGTCAGGTCGTCGCAGGAGCCATGGAACACGTGCGGTAGACCATCGTTGAAGACCATATTGTCCGCCCTTGCAGCCGGGGCCGTGGCCAAGAGCACCGCAAGCCCGAAACCGCAGCAAATCATCCTGAACCATATCTTTGTTCGCATCGCCCCATCTCCTTTCGTTCTCTGTGCGTCCGTCCTTGCCTTTGCCTCGATTGGATAGCCGTGCATCGTGTTCCCCTTTCCATACCGTGCGGTCCCGAAGAAACAGGGCGACTTCCGAAGGGCTGCTCCCTCCGAGAATCGCCCATAACCAACAGTCGCAGATTGTATGTACGCAAAACGGGCCGCGCCGTTCGTCCCTCCGTGGCCTTATGGCACACCGGGGAGGGCGAACGTCTTGGCCCGTCTATCCCTGCGCCCGGCCCCGCAGCCGGGCCCGTCATTCCTGTACCAATGCAAAAAGGGCCGCGCCCGCTTCACACGCAGCACAGCCCCGGGAACTCGCCACACACCCCCCAACTCCCATAACTATACCACACGAATCGGTGAAAGTCAAATCAAAACCAATGCGGAATGTGGAATGCGGAATGCGGAACGAACGGCAAACGACGAAGGCTCTAACGGCCAAGGACGCGGAGGACGCTGAGAACGGCGGTTACGGGGTAACGGCCAACGGCCCTTTTAGCCGCGACCCGAAGCGGAGATTGCGCCACGGCCCGCTAACCACTTGAACCGCCCGCCCATTCACGGTACAGTCCTGTCCCTACCGTGAAGGCATGAGGAGCGGCCATGGCAACCGTATCGGATACGAGCGGCAGGTTTGGCCCGTACGGCGGGCGATACGTCCCCGAGACGTTGATGGCGGCACTCGAACAGTTGACCCGCGCGTACCTGGAGGCGCGCGAGGACACCGAGTTTCAGGACGAACTCGACTATCTCCTGAAACAGTACGTCGGCCGCCCGACGCCGCTCTACTTCGCCCGCCGCACGACCAAGGCCTGGGGCGGGGCGCGCGTCTATCTGAAGCGCGAAGACCTCGCCCACACCGGCGCGCACAAGATCAACAACACGGTCGGCCAGGCCCTGCTGACCGCCCGCATGGGCAAGACCCGCATGATCGCCGAGACGGGTGCCGGCCAGCACGGCGTCGCCACCGCCACCGGGGCCGCACTGATGGGCCTGGAATGCGATATCTACATGGGCACGGAAGACATGCGGCGGCAGCGGCTGAACGTCTTCCGGATGCGTGCCCTCGGCGCCCGGGTCATCGCCGTGGAATCCGGCCAGCGGACCCTCAAGGACGCCATCAACGAGGCGATGCGCGACTGGATGGCCACCGTCGAGACCACGCACTACTGTTTCGGCACGACGGCCGGCCCGCACCCCTTCCCGATGATGGTCCGCGACTTCCAGTCGGTCATCGGCAACGAGATCCGCCAGCAGTGCCGGAAGCAGGAAGGCTGCCTGCCCGACGCGGTGGTGGCGTGCGTGGGCGGCGGGTCGAATGCCGCCGGGGCGTTCATCGCTTTCATCGAGGAAGAGGGCATCGAACTCGTCGGCGTCGAGGCGGGAGGCCGAGGACTCACCACCGGCCAGCACGCCGCACCCCTCTGCACCGGCGAGCCGGGGGTCCTTCACGGCTCACTCTCCTACGTACTCCAGGACGACGCCGGACAGACGCTGCCGGTCCACTCGGTCAGTGCGGGCCTCGATTACCCCGGCGTGGGGCCGGAGCATTCGTATTGGCGCGACGGCGGCCGGGTGCGGTACTGCGCTGCCACCGACACCGAGACGCTGGAGGAGTTTGTGGAACTCGCGCGGACCGAAGGCATCGTCCCGGCCCTGGAATCGGCCCACGCCCTCGTGGAAGCGAAGAAGATGGCCCCCAAGATGGACAAGCGCCAAGTCCTCGTCGTCAACCTCTCCGGCCGGGGCGACAAGGACGTCGAGGAGGCGGCACGCATTCTCGGCGAGGACCTCGGGAAAGGGGAATCGGAGTGAACCGTGTCCGCGCCGCCTTCGAACGTCTCTCGGCCGACCGCCGCAAGGCATTCATGCCGTTCATCTCGGCGGGCGATCCGAACCTCGAGGTCACGGCCGCCGTCCTGCGGACGCTCCAGGAACGGGGCGTGGCGGATCTGGTGGAACTGGGCGTGCCGTTCTCCGACCCGATCGCCGACGGGCCGACCATTCAGGCGAGTTACCAGCGGGCGCTGGCGGCCGGCGTTACGCCACGAGCCATCCTCGACCGGGTGGCCGACCTGCGCGCCGGGGGACTCGCGCTTCCGATCTGCCTGATGGTCTCCTACTCGCTCGTTTACCGGCCGGGGATGGAGACGTTCGTCGAGCGGGCCGCGGCGGCGGGGATCGACGGCATGATCGTCCCGGACCTGCCGGCCGACGAGGCGGAACCGCTCGGCCAGGCGCTGGCGGCACGCGACCTCGTGTATATCCCGCTCGTGGCGCCCACGACGCCGCCGAGCCGGCGCGAGGCGATCGTCGCCCACGCCACCGGATTCATCTACTGCATCAGCGTCACGGGCATCACCGGCGAGCGCGATGCGCTGCCCGAGCATCTCGACGAATACGTGCGCGGCGTGAAGGACGAGGCGGCGGTGCCGGTGTGCGTCGGTTTCGGCATCTCGCGGCCCGAGCACGTGGCCGCGGTGACGGCCGTGGCCGACGGGGCGATCGTCGGCAGCGCCATCATCCACCGCATCGCCGACCACGCCGACGAGCCGCCCGACCGCATCGCCGCCGTGGTGGCAGACCTGTGCGAAGCCCTCTCGGCACCGCTTCGCGGTTGAGAGGTTCGGCATAAGTCCAGCGCGGTGGGTCTCCCGACCCACCGCGCGAGACAGCACACGTGGGATGGCGACATTCACGACTCCGCGCGCGGCGGGTCCGTAGCGCCGGGCTTTATGCCCGGCGGCCGCTCGTCAGGGCGATGGCGGTTCCGCGCCGGGGATAAACCCCGGCGCTACGGCTGTTCGGAAACACTTTCCCGCTCCTTCGCGCGCGGCGGGTCGGGAGACCCGCCGCGCAAAGTATACCCGCCGCGCAAAGTGCGCAAGGCTTACGTCGGACCGCCGGAGCCGTCGTGACGGAGGCGTTTGAGTTCTTCGAGGCGTTTCTTGATCTTGGCCTCGCGGCCGCGGTCGGTGGGTTCGTAGTAGGTCTTATCGACGCCGAGGTAATCCTGCGGCGCGACGCCTTCCTCGTATTTGTGGGCGTACTTGTACCCCTCGCCGTGGCCGAGGCGCTTGGCCCCCCGGTAACTGGCGTCCCTGAGGTGCTTCGGGACGGGCAGCGTCCGGTTCTCGCGCACGTCTTGGATCGCCCGTTCGATGGCCAGGTAGGCGGCGTTCGACTTGGGGGCGCACGCGATGTACGTGACGGCCTCCGCCAGGGGGATGCGGGCCTCCGGCATGCCGACGAACTGGACGGCCTCCATGGCCGCCACCGCCAGCATGAGGGCGGCAGGGTCGGCGTTGCCGACGTCCTCGGCGGCACAGATGACGACCCGCCGGGCGACGAACCGCGGGTCCTCCCCGGCCTCCAGCATCCGGGCCATCCAGTAGATGGCCGCATCGGGATCGCTGCCGCGCATCGACTTGATCAGCGCGCTGGCGGCGTCGTAATGCTCGTCGCCGGTACCGTCGTAGACAATGGCCTTCTGCTGGATCGACTCCTCTGCCACCGCGAGGTCAACCGCGATCTTGCCGGCCTCCTCGGGCGGCGCGTGCGGGTCGGAGACCTGCGAGAGGACGGCGATCTCCAGGGCCGCCAGCGCCCGCCGCGCATCGCCGTCGCTCGTCGTGGCCCAGTGGTCGAGCGCCTCGTCGGCCACGGCCAGACGGTAGCGGCCGAGTCCGCGCTCTTTGTCGTCCATCGCGCGGGCAAGGAGCGTCTTGATGTGCACCTCCGAGAGCGGCTCGAAGCGGAAGATCTGGCTCCGCGACACCAACGGTGCGTTCAGGGCGAAGAACGGGTTCTCGGTCGTCGCGCCGATGAGGATCACCACGCCGTCTTCGACGTCCGAGAGCAGCACGTCCTGCTGCGCCCGGTTGAAGCGGTGGACCTCGTCCAGGAAAAGCACCGTCCGCTGCTTCGTGGTCAGGAGGCGGTCGCGGGCACGCTCCAGCACGCCGCGGACCTCCTTGACGCCGACCATGGCGGCGTTCATGTGCTCGAAGGCGGCGCTGAGGCGGCCGGCGATCACTTCGGCCAGTGTCGTCTTGCCCGTGCCGGGCGGCCCGTAGAAGATGGCGCTCTGGAGGCGGTCGGCGTCGATCATGCGTCGAAGGAGTTTGCCGGGTCCGAAGAAATGCTCCTGGCCGACGAACTCCTCCGGCGTCTGCGGCCGCATCCGCACGGCCAGCGGCGCCTGCCGGCGCACCTCGCGCCGTTCGCTGTCTTTGAAAAGGGTCATGTGGCTGGCCTCGTCGCTGCGCGCCCATTATAGCACGATGTTCCAGCATCGCCTAGCGCTCGAAGATGGTTGCGAGGGCACCCGATCAGGGGTTAGCATATAAGTAGGGGAGGAAAAGGGGGGTGGTGACATGACAGGCCATCGGGTTTTGGCTGCGCTTGCCGGCGCAGTCTTCCTTGCAGCCGCGCCTTGCGCGGTCCTTGGCAACGGCGGCTATGTGCCCGAGATCGCCTTCCCCGCGATGCCCCAGATTCCTCTTCAGCGGGCGCTTATTGTCTATCGTGATGGCGTTGAGACGCTGATCGTGGAATCGACGTTCGACAGCGAATCGCCGGGCGTCGGCTGGATCCTGCCGCTTCCTGCCGAGCCGACCGAGATCGATGTGGCCGATCCAGGAATGCTGACGACGATGGCGGTGTGTCTGGGCCCGGAGGTCATCCACGATCTGCACGACGTGTTGCAGTGGGCGTTCTTGCTCCTGATCTTCCTTGTTCCTCTCGCTCTGAAGGCTGCGCTGTTTGAGGAGGGCGTGAGGCTGCTGGATGCCGTGTTTTGGCTGGTTGTCTGCTTGTTCTTCCTGGCCATGCTAGGGGCTGCCGGCACAGGAGGCGCGGCCTCTTCCAGCATCAGAGTGCTTTCCACGGAGAAGGTCGGCAACTACGAGGTCTCAGTGCTTCGGGCGGGGGATCCGGGCGCGCTGGCGGCCTGGTTGAGCAAGGAGGGGCTGACGGCTCTCAGCCAGGACGCGAACGCCATCGTCGGTGAATACATTGAGGATGGCTGGTGCTTCGCGGTAGCGCGGCTGCGACGCGATGGCAAGGGGACCGCGACACCACATCCGGTTCGGGTGGTGTTCCCCACCAACCGGCCCGTGTACCCGATGCGTATGACTCGAATCGCCGGGACGGTCACGCACGTTGAACTCTACGTCATTGCCGAGCAGATGGCCGCATCCGAGCGGTTTCGAACCGTTTGTGCTGACCGCTACGCCGCGTGGTCTGTGGACTCGGAGGAGGATTGGTATCGTTTTGCAGCGCACACGGAGGGCCCTTTCATCCCCCCGTTTGGTCTTCTGCACTATGGCAAGAGGGCGGGCCTTTTCAACAGGTTGTGGCCGAAGGGACTCACCATTTTCGCAGGCGCAGATACCGGCCTTGCGCTGGGCCAGCCTGCAGTTGCTGATTTGCTGTGGGATGGCTGCATCGTCACGCGCCTGGAGGCAAACCTCCCCCCGGAGGCTATGAAGACAGACGTTTGGCTCGGCCTGCGGCCTTTGCGGGCACAACGAGAGAGTGTTTTCAGCCCGCGGGGCCGATGGCAGACGGCGGAGTCCGTTCTTGCCTGGGGCGCCATCACGCTGGTGTTGAGCGCCATGGTGCTGTGCAACAGACGGCGCCGGCCAAGCAAGATGGGCTGGCGTGTGCTGGGTGTGCTGCTCGCCTTGACGCTTGCGGGCAGTGTGGCTGCGGCTTTCAGTCGCCGTGTGGTTCACGTCGGTCCGAGTGTTAGGCGCTGGGAAGCCATGGAACAGCGAAGCGCCTTCTGCCTCGTGGCCCATGCGATGGTCGCAGATGGCCATCTGCACGGTCGCATGGGCACAGCCAAACTTGCAGCGCTGCCGGCGGAGATGATCGATCGCGATATGCTCATGCCCGAATCCCTCGTCAACCCTTTCACCGGCCAGCGTGTGTGCTACGAGCGCAGCCCAGGCAACTTCTTCGTGCGCACGATCAATGGAAGTAAGTGGCTGTGCGTCTACGATCGGCACGGCATTGAGATACCCGCAGTCGAACTTCCTCCCCCTTCATCCGACAGTGAGGGATCAACGCTGGAGCAAGAAAAGCGCAATGAGTTCGCAGAATAGGCGCAAGCGATTGATTGTCGAGAAACCCCTCCCCGTGCGCCCCGCGTTCAGGCGGGCGTTCCTGGACTTTGAGCGCGGTATCCGGATGGGGAAGTTGGAGGGGCGCTTGCAGGGAAGGCAGGGCTGACGCAGCGTGGGTTCGCGCGGTGGGTCCGGAGACCCACCGCGCTATGCGCGCGTTTGGACGGATGGTCGAGGCGGGCGCCTAGCCGGGTGGCACGGTCACGCGGTCGTATGCGTGGCCGTGGTTCTGTGAGCATGTGTTCGTCCACGGCCGCCCCGGTGGGGCTGCCGTGCCACCCTCGTTATGCGCGGTTGCGTGTGGCGGCGGCGCGGGGACGGGGGTCGCTCATGGCGAAGGCTCCGGCAGGGCGTCGGGCGGAAGGACGACGACGTTGTCGAACCAGGCCTCGGTGCGGTGCGCGCGTAGGCCGACGTTGCCGGCGAGGATGGGGTCCTTGCGGTCGGTGTAATCGATCCGCAGGCCGCACTCGGTGTCCGCCGAAGGATGCATCCGGTTGAACCAGACGCGGATGCGTGGGCCTTCGGCCGCCACGCGGATCAGGTTCCACACGCCGGGGACGACGCGGCAGTCCAGGCGCGCGAGGTCGCAGGCGGCCAGGGGCTGCCAGTTGTTCGCCATCTTGCCGAGGTACAGGCGCTTCGTGTCGAAGCCGACGTAGTAGCCGCGCATCTGGTCAAAGCCCGGGCCGGGATCGTTCACACGGAAGAGGAGTCCGGCGTTGCCGCCTTCGCCTTTGAGCATGACGACGCCTTCGAGGACGTAGTCGGTCCATTTCGTATCGCCTGCGATCATCTTGACGCCGGGCGAGATGGCAAGGACGCCGCTGCCCTTCGTGCCCGCAGCGCCGTAGGCCGTCCACCCGGCCCGGATGGGAGGCGGCGGGGCGTCCTGAAAGTCGTCGAAGAACAGCGCGCGGCGGCGGCCCGTGACGTAGGAGCGGACGGCCTCGGCCTCGGCCAGCGAGACGGGCGTGGCGTCGGGCCACATCAGACCGCACCACGGAACCGTCGGTTCGGGCGCGGCGTCCTTGGTGCCCCAGTACCAGCGGCAGTTGGAGTTGCCGACCATGAGTTCCCAGCACAGGTAAACGCCGGGCACGTACTTGCCGGCGTCGCGGCGGCCCTTCAGCCAGTGGATGACCTCGACCGGCTCGCTGTTGCTCGGGCGCGGGGCGTACCATCGGGCGCCGGCCTCGGTGAACACGGCGCCCTTGGCGGGGTTGAGGTCGACCTGCCTGTCCCATGCGGCGAAGTCGCCCCGGTAACTGTGGGCGTCGACGATGTCGGTGGCCTCGTTGTCGTTCCAGCAACTGATGACGGGCTGGACGGGCGCCAGTTCCTTGGCCCAGGCGTAGGCCGCCTTGCGGAGTCGCGTGCTGTAGGCGCTGCGGCGCTTCGGCTCGTTGAAGATCTCCCACCACAGGACGCGCTTGTCGCGGCGGTGGGCGCGGATGACGTCCTGGACGTAGGCCTTGAGGCGGGGCAGGTACTCGTCGGTGCGATGCTTATCCTGCGGGCAGGCCGCCCACCGGCCGTTGTGGCGTCCCTTGACGGGCGGCTTGGACTCGAGTTCCACGCCCTTGTGGTTCCAGCAATCGTCAAAGAACACGAACCCGGGCCGGATGCCGTGCCGGTCGCAGATAGCCAGGAACTCGTCGATGCGCGCGAGGAATGCCTCCTTCTCGGCCTCATGCGGGATGTTGTGCAGGTACACCCGCAGCGAGGTCAGGCCGAAATACTTCTGCGCCGCCGCCAGTTCCTTCTCGATAACGTCGGGCCGGAAGTCGTGCCACAGTTGCACCGCGTTCACGCAGTAGGCCGGCGTGTAGTTCGACCCGACCCAACGTTGCGTCTGAATCGGCCCGGCCGCCGGCGTGCGGCAGGCGAGCGCGGCGATGGCCATGAGGAAGACAGCGACTGCCGGACTCTTGCGTTGCATGGGCATGTTCTCCGTCCCCGTGTTGCCCGTTGGAGCGCGGCGGGTCAGGAGACCCGTACGTGTTTAGCGGGGTGGCACGGCCACGCGCAGCGTGACCGTGTGCTCCTCGGCGCGACGCGACCCACGGCCGCGGCTTCGCCGCTGCCGTGCCACCCTCTTGGCGGCGCGTGGGACGCTAAACACGTACGGAGACCCGCCGCACGATGATACCGACCGGCGGCGTGGAGTTTCAACGTTGAAATCCGTGCCGTGCGGCGTCAGAATAGGTGGTTATGGACTGGACATCGAATCGGTTGAACCGGGAAGAGGCGTCCTACTTGCCTCCATCGGGTTTCTGATCCAATGCTTGCCGGGCTCTGGCCCGCAGAGCCCAGGAGCAGGAGTCCTTAGACATGTCCTCCAGCAACGCCAGAAGCACAGCCGACGCGGGCGCGTCAGACTCCTTCCAGGTCCGCAGCAACTCTGCAGCCAATTCAGTCACGACTACGGATACGGACATGGATACGTAGGGCCTCTTTCTCCGCGCATTCCACAGGTCGCTCAGGGCCCGGGCGATTTGAAGGCGATCCGGCCTCTTGAGCAAAACCCACTGAATCAGCCCTTGCCCGCGCGGCTCGTCGGCCGGCAACCGAACAGCGACGTCCTTGGCCGAGTACATACCGTCGAGCAGGCGGTTGCGGGCAGCCTTTTCCGAAGCCGTCAGCGGGGGGTACTCGTTTCCAAGTACATCCACCAGGGAGGCCCATGTGGGCACGTCGGGCAGTTGCAACACCCTGGGCCTGCACCGGCTAAGGATTAGCTGCACCAGGGGTACGTAGCCCGGTGGGGCCTGCGTCCCGGCCAGCGCCGCTAGGGCGCTGGGAGAGGATGACAGGATCTTTCTTGCGTCATTCGTTTGCACCCACTCATAGAGATTCCGGATCTGCAAATCCCTTTCCGGATAGTCCATGGCAGCCTTTAGCGGCACGCCTGCGAAGGCGGCTGGCTCCGTGGTTGGCTTGTCGGCGGGAGCGGACTGCGCAGCGATGGCCGGTCCCGCCCAGTTTGCCAGCCGCCGCTGCAACTCGTTATAGGCCAAGTCACACATCCGCCAGTCGTAAAGGGGACAGGGGGCTCGTCTCGCTCCGATAGGGCCCAGGGCCAGGGCCGGATCGGTCAACTTGTCCACCAGGAACTGAATCAGTTCCGCGTAGCTCGCACACCCACCGCTGGCCCGGAGAATGTTGGCCCTGGTGCGAATGCCGTGTCGACGGGTCTCGGCCAGCAACCACAGGCAGCCTTTCTCGCCATTGACCGCTAGGACGGCCTTCATCCGTATCAGGTTGCGTACATTGCCGAGCGTACCATGCCGAAGAGACAGTTTCTCTGAGAGGAAGGATTCCACGCCGTCCCGGTCCAACATGAACGTGGTCGGAACAGACGATGGTTTGTCGCCCAGCGCTTGCCAGGCTTGCTCAAGCACCTCCCGTCCTCCGCACTCGTCAGCGGCCTCGCATATCCTGTCCAAGCTCAAGCAGGCCGTGAGGCAGGCCAGAAAGACATAGATCCTGGCATTCATAACACTCTCCTAAAACAGCCACCAGTCGAAGGTTTCGGGGGAAATCAAAGGCAGGGCCTGGAGGGCGTCGTTGATCTGCGATCGTGGCTTGCCCTGCATGGGCATGTTCTTCGTCCCCGTGTTGCCGGTTGGAGCGCGGCGGGTCAGGGTACGTGTTTAGCGTCCCACGCGCCACCAACAGGGTGGCACGGCAGCGGCGAAGCCGCGGCCGTGGGTCACATCGCGCCGAGGGCGGCTGCACGGCCCAAGGGCCGTGCCACCCCCGCTAAACACGTAGGGGTCAGGAGACCCACCGCACGATGATACCGACCGGCGGCGTGGAGTTTCAACGTTGAAATCCGTGCCGTCCGGCGTCAGAATAGGCCGTTATGGACTGGACATCGAATCAGGCTATCGCGGTTTACATCGCCGCCGGGCTGGTTGTTGCGGGCGTGGTCGTCTGGCTGGTCCTGCGACGGACGGTGCGGACGCGCCTGCGGACCGAGCGCGAGGTCCGCCAGGACCCCGACATCCACGACTGGCTGGTCGTCTTCAACTGGAGCCGCAAGACGCTTTACGTGCCGACGATTGCGATCTCGCTCGTTGCGGCCACGGTGATGTTCCTGAAGGAGATGGGATGGTTCGTCGACGCCGTCACGCCGGAGATCATCGGCGGGGTCTGGTTCGCCGTTTTCTTCCTGAACTTCCTGGTCGAGGAGTTCGAGATCAACGTCAAGGTGGTCCTGATCGGGGCGCTGTGCCTGTTGGCGCTGCTGCTCTGGCTTCACCTGCTGGGATGGGTGCGGCCGTTCATCCGGACGTTCGGGCACATCACGATCGAGATGAGTTGGATGGGGTACCTGGCGCTGGCGCTTATCGGGCTGCTGACGGTGCTGATTTCCTGGATCCGCGGCCTGTTCTATTACATTGTGTTCACGCCGAATTACATGAACATTCAGTGGGGCCTGACGGAGACAGGCGACCACATCGGCCGCGAGGACTACAATACACACGTCGATACGACCGACCTGCTGGAGCGGCTGATGGGGTTCGGCAAGATCATCATCGTCTTCAAGGACCAGAAGCGCCCGCCGCTGACGCTCCTGGTGTGGCGGATCGGGCGGCGGGCGGAACTGCTGGAGCGGGTGCGCGGCAAGTTCGCCATCGACATGAACGCACCGCAGCCACAGCAGGCGCCCGAGGCGCCGCAAGAGGCGCCCGAAGCGCCGGAGGAACCGGCCGAGTAAACGGTCCGACATAAGACGAGCCCGCTGCGGGAGCGGCGGCCTGCGCTACGGTGCGGCAACGGCAATCGGCCCAAGGTGCCCCATGCTGACGAACAATATCCTGGACCTCATCGGCAACACGCCGCTCATCCGGCTGAAGGACGAACTGGTCTTCGTGAAGGCCGAGTTCCTGAATCCGGGCGGCAGCATCAAGGACCGCGTGGCCCTGGCGATGATCGAAGGCGCCGAACGCGACGGAAAACTCAAAGCCGACTCCATCCTCGTCGAGCCCACCTCCGGCAACACGGGCATCGGCGTGGCGCTCGTCGGCCGCCTCAAAGGCTACCAGGTTCGCATCGTCATGCCCGAGGGGATGAGCGAGGAGCGCAAGAAACTCGTCAAGGCGCTCGGGGCCGACCTGGTGCTGACCCCCAACGACGAGGGCATCGAGGGCGCCGTCCGCCGCGTTACGGAGATGGCCGGCGAGGACCCGCGCATCTTCGTGCCGCAGCAGTTCGAGAACCCGGACAACCCGCGCGCCCATTACGAGGAGACGGCCCGCGAGTTGTGGCACCAGATGTCGGGCGACGTCGCGTGTTTCGTGGCGGGCGTCGGCAGCGGCGGCACGCTCCAGGGCGTCGGCAAGTTCCTTCGCGAGCACAAGAAGGACGTCTGCATTGCCGCCGTCGAGCCCAAGAACGTCTCGGCACTGCTCGGACACGAGCCGGGGCTACACCAGATACAGGGCATCGGCGACGGGTTCATCCCCGCGATCCTCGATACCTCGCTCATCGACGAAATCGTCGAAGTGACCGACGAGGACGCGATCGAGACCACGCGGCAACTCGGACGGGACTACGGCCTGCTCGTCGGCATCTCCTCCGGTGCGAACGTCTGGGCGGCAAGGCAATTGGCGCGACACGTCGAAGGCAACATCGCCACCGTTCTGCCCGACCGTGCCGAACGGTACTTCTCGACGGCGCTGCTGTAAAGGACGAATGACGAAGCCCGAATGAGGAATCAAGAGACAATGTCTAATGACTAGCCGCCCGGGGCGCCGAAGCGACTTGATGTCGTTTTTTCGTCATTCATCATTGCCGTTTCCCCATTCATTCGTCATTAGATATTCGTCATTAGACATTATCTTTCCTGTCTTTCATTCCTTTAGGTATTCCCGCAGGGCCTTGGCGAGTGTCGAGAAGATCCACCGCCGCTTCTCGTCGTCCGTCTCCAGCAGCGTCACGCGGAAGCCGTCCCGCCGGCAGCAGAAGCCCGTCAGCGGCACCACGCAGATGCCGGTGGCGCCCATCAGGTAGTAAACGAACCGCCGGTCGTTCGGACCGCCGTCCACGAGGTCCTCGACCACCTTGCGGACTGCGTCGTTTGCGATGGCGAGCGTCTGGGAGTCGTTCAGGACACCGTCCTCGAACAGGACCGTCATGTAGAACGCGCCGGACGGGAGGTTGACGAGCACGCCGGGGATGCCCTGGAGCGCCTCGTGGGCCTGCTTGGCGCGTGCCTCGAAGACGGCGGCGCGCCGTCTCAGGTGCGGCACGTATCGCGGGTCGCCCATCATGCGGGGGATGACCATCTGTGGAGCGGTGGTGGAGCAGACTTCCAGCCGCTTTGCCGCCACCACGGAGTTGACGTACGTGTCGAACATCTCGTCGCGGTGGCGGTTCAGGACCTCGATCCATCCGCAGCGTGCGCCCGGCCACGGCACCTCCTTCGACACGCCGCGCATCACGATGCCGCACACGTCGCCGATAACCTCCGACGTGTGGAGCACCTGGTTGCCGTTGTAAACGATGTGGGTGTAGATCTCGTCGCAGATGACGAACAGGTCGAACTCGCGGGCGATCTCCATCATCCCCTCGAGGACCTCCCGCGGATACACCGCCCCGGTCGGGTTGTCGGGGTTGATGAGCAGGATCCCCGCAATCGAATCGTTGTACTTCACCTTCAGGCGCAGGTCATCCAGGTCGGGCATCCACCCGGCATACGGGTCGAGGTCGTAGGTCAGGTGTTCGTAGCCGCTATGGGCGGCCTCGGCCGATGAGTGCGTGCTGTAGGCTGGCGTCGGACCGATGACGCGGGCCTCACGCCGCAGAAAACCGTACACCTTGCCGACGGCGTCGCCGATGCCGTTGAAGAAGATGATGTCGTCGGGCGTGACCCGGGCGCCGCCGCGCTTGTTGACCTCCGCTGCCAGGAACTCGCGCGTCTCGGGCACGCCGGTCGTGTTGCAGTAGCCCCACGCCAGGTTCCTGTCGATGGCCTCGTGCACGATCTCGCGGATCCACGGCGCGACCTTCTCCCCTTTCTGGACGGGATCGCCGATGTTCTCGTACGTGATTTCCATGCCGAGGTCGCGGAACTTGTGTGCCACCTCCACGATCTCGCGGATGGCATAGGTCAGCGACCCGGCGCCTGCGTGGACGATGTTTCTTCGCATCTTGCCGGCCCTTCCTGCTTCCAGTACCCGGACGCCTGAGAATCGGGCAGCGGCATGTCAGTATACCGTGAGGTCGGCAGGATTGCACGCCCGGGATTGCTCGAAATCGCCGGGGGCCCGGCAACGATTTCTGGCCCAGTACGGGTCCGTGTCGCGCCGTCAGGCAAAAAGGTTCCGGCAAAAAGGTTCCAGGAACCTTTTCCTGAAAAAGGCCAATACGCGGCCAGAAACGCCGAACTGCGAAAAAGGTTCCTGGAACCTTTTTGCCCTGGAACCTTTTTGCCCTGCCGCTCGTCCGCTGGAATGACTGGACGCGAGGCGTCCCCGCCTGCACAATAGCCGTTGCAGACCCCCCCGGGCGTGCCCGGTCCGGAACGGAGAAAGGAGTATCGTATGCCGCTCGGTCACCTGTCACGCCGATGTTTTCTTGGAGGCGCCGCCGGCGCCGCCCTTGCCGCCTCCGCTTCCCGGAGTCCGGCCGGTCCCGCCGCGCCGTCGCCGGAGAAGGCTGATGAGGGTGGCGCCCAGCGGCTCAGCCTCGAGGCCCTTCGCCGGTGGGAATCGCTCGGCTGCGGCATGTTCATCCACTTCGGCCTGAACACGTTTGTCGGCAAGGAAATCCCCCGGACCGACCCGCCGATGGACGTGTACACGCCCGACCGTCTCGACGTGGACCAGTGGGCGAGCGTGGCCCGCGACGCCGGCATGAAGTACGCCGTCCTGACGGCCAAGCACACCACCGGCCACTGCCTCTGGCCCAGCGACCACACCGATTACACGGTGGCCAACAGCCCCGTCAAGACCGACGTGGTGGAGGCGTTTGTCAAGGCCTGCCGCCGCGCGGGTCTGCTGCCGGGCCTCTACTACTGCTCGTGGGATAATCACCACAAGTTCGGCAGCAAGACCCCGTCGGAGGTCAAGTGGACCGCCGTGATGAACCGGTTCCCGAAGCCCGGCGAGACCCTGGCCCCGTTCACCACGTCGCTGTACCAGTCGTTCCAGACGGCCCAACTGGAGGAACTCATCGCCCGCTACGGACCGCTCGCCGAAATCTGGATCGACATCCCCGGGGTCCTTGGCCGCGGGTACCGGACGTTCCTGTATCGGCACTTGGCCGACCTCCAGCCGGAGGCGGTCATCATGATGAACTCCGGCATCAGCACGGGCGAGAGGTACAACGTGGCGTACGCCTGGCCGTCCGACCTCATCGCCATCGAATGCCGCATGCCGCCCAAGACCGGCCACCGGAAGTGGCGGACCATCGAGGGCCGGCGCTATTACATGCCGGGCGAGGTGTGCGACCCCATCGGCAAGCGCTGGTTCTGGGTCGAGGGCGACCACGCCCGCCCGGTCGAGCAACTGGCCGACCAGGTCGGCACCGCCCGCCGCCGCGGCGTCAACGTCCTGCTGAACGTTCCGCCCGACCGCCACGGCCGCATCCCCGACGGGCACGTCAAGGCCCTGATGGCGCTGCGGAAGATGATCGAGGCGTAGCATCGCTGCACGGTGGGTGGCGCCGAAGCGGAGCGCGGCCCGTACGGGCCGCGCAGAGGAGCCGGTAGTCGGGAGCATGCGCGGTGGCTACAGAGGCCCACCGCGCACGGACGTTCCTGAAAGGAGACACCCATGCGACGCATCGCCCTGACCGTACTTCTTGCCGCTGCGTGGCCGGCGGCGTATTCTGCCTCGGCCGCGCAGCCGCCGCGCACCGTCCGGCCGGCCGTCCGCTCGCACGTGACCGCCACCTACGACGGCCGCGAACCCGACGCCGCGTGGCGAAAGGCCGCCGCCCAGCGCATCGAGACGATACGCAAGGGCAGCCTGGTGGTCGCGGTCGTTGACGCCGCAGGCAAGCCCGTCGCGGACGCCGAGGTGAAGGTCGCGATGAAGCGGCACGCCTTCGGCTTCGGCTCGGCCATCGACGCGCGCACGCTCATCGCCGACACCGACGACGGCCGCCGCTATCGCCGGACCATCGCGATGTGGTTCAGCAAGGTAGTGTTCGAAAACGACCTGAAGTGGCCGCAATGGGAAAACAAGCAGCGCCGGGGCATGATGCTGAAGGCCCTGGAGTGGCTCGACAAGCAGGGCATTGCCGCGCGCGGCCATTGTCTGGTGTGGCCGTCGTGGCGGAACATGCCGAAGGACGTGGAGGGGCTGAAGAACGACAAGGCCGCCCTGCGCCGCCGCATCGACCGGCACGTGCAGGAGGAGGTGTCGGCCCTGAAGGGACGGATCGCCGACTGGGACGTCATCAACGAGCCGTTCTGGAACCACGACGCCATGGACGTGTGCGGCAAGGAGGTCATGGCCGAGTGGTACAAGACCGCCCACCGGGCCGACCCCGCCGCAGTCCTCTACCTGAACGACCAGAACATCCTGGCCGGCGGCGGGACCGACCGCAAGCACCAGGACCACTACGAGGGGACCGTCCGATACCTGCGAAAGGAGGGGGCCCCGCTGGGCGGGCTCGGCATGCAGTGCCACTTCGGGGGCAACCTGACACCGCCGGCGCGGCTGGTCGCCATCCTGGACCGGTTCGCCGCCTTCGGCCTGCCCATCCAGGTCACGGAGTTCGACATCAACACGAAGGACCGCGGCGTGCAGGCCGACTACATGCGCGATTTCCTCACCACACTCTTCAGCCACCCCAAGGTCGAGGGCATCCTGATGTGGGGCTTTTGGGCCGGCCGCCACTGGAGGCCCAACGCCGCACTGTTCGACCGCGATTGGACACCCCGCCCGCACGCCAAGGTGTGGAAGGACCTCGTTCTGAAAACGTGGTGGACCAACGCGACGGGCCGAACCGACGCGCGCGGCCGGTTCACCACCCGCGGCTTCCTGGGCGACTACCAGATCACGGCCACCGCCGGCGGCAAGACCGGCACCGTCCGCACCGCCCTGACGAAGCCCGGCACGACGGTCACGGTAAGCATCGACCGGTAGGTGTGGCCAGGCAAAAAGGTTCCAGGAACCTTTTCCTGAAAAAGGCCCATACGCGGCCAGAAACGCCGAACTGCGAAAAAGGTTCCTGGAACCTTTTTGCCTGACCGGTTACGTCTTGAACGTGTGGTCCCCGTTTCCCGGGAAAGGAGAACGTTATGCTCGATGCCCGAACCGGCCGGACGATTGCCGCCCTCGCGGCCCTCATGCTCTGTATCGCTCTGCACGCATCGTGCGGCGAGTCGCCGTCGCAACCGGCACCGTCCGGCGGCGCCGCGCGCCTTCAGCCGGAGAACCTTGTGTACAAGGGCGCGTTCCGGCTGCCGGGTGCGTCCGGCGGAAGCGATTGGGGGTGGAGCGGCGATGCCTTGGCGTACCATCCGGACGGCGACACCAACGGACCCGACGACGGGTATCCGGGGTCGCTCTTCGGCATCGGCCACGACCATCAGGAGTACGTCTCGGAGATCGGCATCCCCGCGCCGGTCGTCTCGAAGGCCAGGAACACCGGCGAACTCAAGACCGCCCGAACGCTCCAGCCGTTCGCCGACGTCCGGGCAGGCCATTTCAAGGGCTACGAGATGTACCGGTCGGGCCTGGCGTACCTGCCGCCGCAGGGTAAGCAGACCGCCGGGAAACTGTATTTCTGCTTCGGCCAGCACATGCACGAAGGCTTCAAGGGCCCGACGCACTGTTGGTGCGACCTTGACCTGGCCAACCCGAACACGGCGGGGCCGTGGCGCATCGCCGACTTCGAGGAATACGTCACCAGCGACTACCTGTTTACGATCCCCAAGGCGTGGGCCGAAGCAAATACGCCCGGCCTGCTGCTGGCGACCGGACGCTACCGCGACGGCGGCCAGGGCAGTCAGGGACCCTCGGTCATCGCCATCGGTCCCTGGAACGACGGCAATCCGCCGGCCGCCGGGACGAAGTTGAAAGCCGTGTGCCTGCTCAAGTATTCGACCGTCGTGGACGAGGAGCAGCACACGGTCAGCGGCTACCACCACGCCGACGAGTGGGCCGGCGCGGCATGGCTGACGGCCGGCACGAAGGCCGCCGTCGTCTTCGTCGGCACCAAAGGCGTGGGCAAATGCTGGTACGGCTTCGCCAACGGCGTCGTCTGGCCGGAAGAAGGGCCGTGGCCGCCCGTCCCACCGTACCCGAACGATGAACGAGGGTGGTGGTCCACGGGGTTCGAGGGGCAGATGCTGTTCTACGATCCGGCCGACCTGGCCGCCGTGGCGCGCGGCAAGAAGCGCCCCTACGAGCCGCAGCCGTACGCCGTGATGAAACTCGACCCCCACCTGTTCGGCGTGAAGAAGCCCCAGCAGAAGACGCACGTGCGGGCCTGCACCTTCGACCGGGGGCGCGGGTACCTGTACGTCCTTGAGTTCCGCGGCGACGAGGACGACAAGTCGCTCGTGCACGTCTGGAAGGTCACGCCCTGAGCGAAGGCGCCGCGCGGCTGGCAGTCGTACGTGTTTGGCGCGGTGGCACGGCCCTTGGGCCGTGCAGCCGCACTCGACGCGACGCAACACACGGCCGCGGCTTTGCCGCTGCCGTGCCACCCTCCTATCAGGGGCGAGGCGCAGTTCTCGGGGGTGGCACGGCCCTTGGGCCGTGCAGCCGCACTCGACGCCTCGGCCCGAGAATCTTTTATTTTCCGGGCTTTTTTCATCCTCCTTTCACGTTCGGAGAATACACTCGTATTCAGGCAACGTGGATCGTATGGTAACTCTCGGGCTCGGGCTTTCCGGGGCCGGTGGAATCGTATCGGAAAGGAGATTGGCGATGAAACAACTGTCATGCTGGCTGATCGCTCTGGTTCTTGGCCTGGGGATGCTTGGCGCGGCGGCGTGTGCGCCTGAGACGGGTGGCGACGAGAAGGAAGTCGCCCTCGACCAGGTGCCCGCCCCCGTCAGGGCAACCATCCTCAAAGAGGCCGGTACGAACACGATCGACGAGATCGAGAAAGAGACCGAGAACGGCGTCACCCTGTACGAGGCCGAATGGACGGTGGGCGGCAAGGAGGTCGAGATCAAGGTCACGCCGGACGGCAAGATCGTCGCCCGCGAGATCGAAGTCACCATCGACCAGGTGCCCGCCGCCGTGAAGGCTACCATCCTCAAGGAGGCCGCCGGCAACAAGATCGAGGAGATCGAGCAGGAGACCAAGAACGGCGTCACGACCTACGAGGCCGAGTGGCACGAGGGCGACAAGGAAATCGAAATCAAGGTCGCCCCCGACGGCAAACTCCTCGCCAGAGAGGTCGAGGACGATGACGACGATGACGACGACGATGACGACGACGATGACGATGACGACGACGATGACGACGACAAGTGAGGCCGATTGACACGGCCCCGGCGCGGTGCGGTCAACCGCGGGAGGCGAGTTCCTAATCACCGTCTCCATCCCGAACGCGCCGCCGCAGGGCGCCTCACCGTGACCGCGGGTCGAAGGCGTCTCTGAGACCGTCGCCGACGAAGTTCAGCCCCAGCAGCGTCGCACCGAGGCACAGGCACGGAAACAGCAGCAGCCACCAGTAGGTGCGGACCGGGTTGAGCGCCTCGACGGCGTCGCTCGCCAGCGTTCCCCACGAGGCGAGCGGCGGCGGAACGCCCAGACCCAGGAACGAGAGAAACGATTCCTGCAGGATCGCCAGCGGCACGGTCAGCGTCGCGCACACCAGGATCGTCCCCATCATGTTCGGCAGCATCTCTTTGACGATGGTTCTGGCCGCACCCGAACCCAGGGCGCGTGCCGCCTGCACGAACTCCGATTCCCGAAGCGCGAGCACCTGGCCCCGCACGACGCGAGACATCGTCAGCCACGACACGCCGCCGATCGCCATGAACAACGCCACCATCCGCACCCAGATCGTCCGCTCCGCGAACAGAACCAGCAGAATGATCACCAGCAGCATGTACGGCAGGCCGTACAGGACGTCCACGATCCGCATCATCACCGTATCGACGCCGCGCCCCGTGTACCCCGCCGTCAGACCCCAGAACGTGCCGATGAGAACGCTGACGGTCGCCGCCGACAGGCCCACCGTCAGCGAGATGCATCCGCCCATGAGCGTCCGGGCCAGCATGCTGCGCCCCAGCGGGTCGGTGCCGAACGGGTGGTCCCAGGACGGCGGCTGTGGATGCACGCCCGGCAGCGACTGCCGATAGGGCTGCGGATCGCCGCGAGCCACCGCCGCCGTGTTCTTCACGAGACCCACGACGCTGCCGCTCACGATGACCAGCAGCAACACCAGGCCGGCCATCGCCAGGCGGTTGCGGCGAAACCTGCGCATCGCAAGCGCCAGCGGCGAGAGCGCCGGCCGGCCGGCGCCCGCCGCCGAATCGGACTGCTCCACCTTCTCAGACGGCTCACGCATAACGGATCCTCGGGTCGAGCCAGGCGTACCCGATGTCCACGGCCAGGTTGAAGGCGATCAGCAGCACCGCGTAGAGCAGCACCGTCGCCAGGATGAGCGGATGGTCGCGGTGCAGGGCCGAGTCCACGAAGTGCTGGCCCATGCCGGGGATCGCGAAGATCTTCTCGATGACGAACGACCCGGTGAAGATCCCCGCCGCCGCCGGACCCAGGTACCCCAGAACGGGCATCCAGGCGTTCCGCAGCGCGTGGTCCAGAAGGACCCGCCGCTCGGTGAGGCCCTTGGCACGGGCCGTGCGGATGAAATCGGCCGACAGGACCTCCAGCATCCCCGTCCGAACCAGCCGCGCAATGTACGCCGCCGGCAAAGCCGCCAGACCCACCGCCGGCAACACGATCTGACTCGGACTGCCCCATCCGCCCACCGGCAGCCACCGCAGGGCGAACGCGAAAACCGCCATCAGAACCGTCGCAATCACAAACGACGGCTGGCTGATGCCGATCATCGCACCGGCCATGGCGGCATAGTCGGTGAGCGACCGCGGGCGAGCCGCGCTCAGCACGCCGGCGACCGTCCCGATAACGACCGCCAGACCGAGCGCGCAGATGCCCAGGCTCAAACTGACCGGCAACGCCGGGGCGAGGATGTCGTGGATCACGTTACGGTTCGGGTAGCGAATCGACGCATGTCCGCGCAAGGTCACCAGGTCGCGGCCGTACAGCAGGTACTGCACCCAGATGGGGCGGTCGAGGTGGAACTCAGCCTTTCGGGCCTCGAGGATCTCCGGCGGCAGATCCTTCTCCTGGGCGAACGGGCTGCCGGGCGCGGCGTGCATCAGCAGGAACGCCGCCGTGTAAATGGCCAGCAGCGTCGGGATGAAGTACAGCAGTCGGCGAAGAATGTAATGCACCATCGCGCAAGCCTCGACAAAGAAGATAATCGACCGGGCCAGGCAGGGCAAGTTGTTTCGACCAGCCCCCCGTGGTAACGGGGCGTCGCAAGCCGCCCCCGATTACCATCGGGGGCTAGTCAAGATGTGCGCGCGCCGTTTTGATTAGTTTTGATTAGCCCCCCGTGGTAACGGGGGGTGTCGTGCCACCCCCGATTACCATCGGGGGCTAGTTGAGATGTGCGTGCGCCGTTTTGATTAGTTTTGACTAGCCCCCCGTGGCAACGGGGGGTGACGTGCTGCCCCCGATTGCCATCGGGGGCTAGTCAAGATGTGCGCGCGCCGTTTTGATTAGTTTCGATTAGCCCCCCGTGGCAACGGGGGGTGACGCAAGCCACCCCCGATTACCATCGGGGGCTAGTCAAGATGTGCGTGCGCCGTTTTGATTAGTTTCGATTAGCCCCCCGTGGCAACGGGGGGTGTCGTGCCACCCCCGATTACCATCGGGGGCTAGTTGAGATGTGCGCGCGCCGTTTTGATTAGCCCCCCGTGGTAACGGGGGGTGTCGCAAGCCACCCCCGATTACCATCGGGGGCTAGTCAAGATGTGCGCGCGCCGTTTTGATTAGTTTTGACTAGCCCCCCGTGGCAACGGG
>JAUVZF010000132.1 GCA_030602705.1 Planctomycetota bacterium | reverse complement strand
ACGCACCGGTCTTGTTCTTGCTGCCTGCCACCTTGACGTAGTACGTCGCGCCGGGCTGGGCGTTCGCCACCCGCGCCTCGCAGCCCAGGCCCTTCGAGCCGAAGTTCCCGCGGCGCAGGTACTTCAGTTTGCCGCCGATGTCCTGGTACACGTACACGGAGCCGATCAGGCCGCCCGTCAGGTTGCTCACCGTCGCCACGAGGTCGCCGTCGGTGTTGACGGGAGCGTCCACCAGGCAGAACCAGTCCTGGTCGTCGGTGCGGTGAATGGACAGGCCCGAGGCGTTCCATAGGCCGTTGCCCGCCAGAAGGTCCGGCGTAACGTCCAAGGCGTCGGCTGAATCGTCGTTGGGCTCATAGCGGTCGGCCACCGCCACTCTCACGGGCACGGGCGGATCGGAGGCCAACTCGCCGTCCCAGGCGGTGACGGTGAAGGCGTCGAGAACTCCGGAAACGTCGGCGGGCGACAACCAAAGGAAGGTGTCGCCGGTCGCAAAGAGCGTTGCGCCCGGCACAACCGGCTGGTCGTCCTTCATCAAGGCGCCCGTAACCACGGACTCGACTCTAAAGACGATGTCGGTACTGTCCACATCCGCCTCATTCGCCGCCGCCGCAAGCGCGTCGTAGGTAATGGGGAAGCCCTCGCCCGCCAAGGCCTCTTCCAGTGGGTCGATTGCGGTCAGCGTCGGGGCGTCGTTGACAGGGATGACCGTAATGGTGAAGGTTTGCGGGGCCGACGTATCGACGCCGCCATTGAAGGTTCCGCCGTTGTCCTTCAGTGTCACGGTCACGGTCGCCGCGCCGTTGGCATCCGGTGCGGTGGCGAAGACCAGGGTGCCATTGGGCGCAATGACCGGCTGCCGGCGAAAGAGTGCGTTGTTGTCATTTGCCATCAGGAATGTCAGTTTCTGGCCGGCCTCATAAGGTGGCCCGGCTGAAATCGCCGTCGCCCAGTTGGCGAGGGTCTGGGCCGGGCTATCTTCATCGAGCGTCTGGTCCGGGCCCTTCGTAAACGACGGGGCGTCGTTCGGCGCCGGCGTCACCATGCCCACGACCTTGAAATTGAACGGGCTGCGGTCGATGTCGTTGGTCGCGAAACGGATGTCCCCTTCGAAGATACCGACCTTGTCCGTATCCAGTTGAACCGTGAACGTGTCGGTGCTCTGGGGCGCAATGAAGGTTGCGAGCGGCTCGACGAGGCTGAATCCCGGCGGCAACGTGGGCACACCCAGGACCAGCGTCCCCGTGCCGGCGTTATGCACGCTGAAGGTTCGCGTCGGTGGCGCCGCGCCTTGGACGACTGAGTCGAAGTCGGTGCCGTCTAAAGTGCCGGCCCAAGTGGCGCCGTCCTCGATTGGTGTGTGGTTGCCCATCACATAAATCGCCGAAGTACCAGCAGGGTCGGGTACGAGGCTGGCATATTTCAAGTGGGTGTCGAAATCCTCGTACGCAAAATAAACCGCATGAGGATTTCCGCCGCTGTCAAGGCTGAGCGACAGGTCCGCCGGCCACGTGGCGTTCTTCGAAAGCGTATCGACAACCCACGCCGTGTCGTCCCAAACGGCATACCGGACCATATACAGCATTGTGGTGCTTTGGCCGGCGTAGTATAAGAGATGGGGGTTGCCATCGCCGTCGATCTCCAGCACGTTCTCCAATTGGACCAAGCCCGGCGCATCAACCGTCTGGGTAACCCACGAGGAACCGTCCCAGAACGTATACTCCATGGACAGGCCGTTGTCGCCGTTGTAGGCAATGCCGGGGTTGCCGTCCTTGTCCAGCGCGAGGCAGTTATAGTAGCCCCCGGAGGCTCCGCTGTAGACGACCCACTTGTTCCACGTGGTTCCGTTCCAGGCCGCATAGACCAGATCGTCGTTCAGGTCATCATAGTAACTGATGCGAGGCGAACCGAAGCGGTCCAGTGCCAGGGAGGGTTTGCCGGAGATGTGGGTGTCCACCGTCCGCTTGACCCACGATGATCCGTTCCACGACGCATAGACCACGCCGCCCGCGGACACCGAGTAGGCGAGGTGAGGCGCGTCGTTTCCGTCCAGCAGCAGGGAACACCCCTGAGCCGGCGAGCCCGAACTATCGAGGGTGTGTGTGACCCAAGCGGAGCCGCTCCAGGCCGCGTATTTCAGGTCCCATGTGTCGGTCTGGTAAACGATGTGGGGCCGGCCAGCGGAATCCAGCACGAGCGATTGGCAGTCCCCGGCGGGCACCTGAGCAACGCTAAGGCGGTTCCACGTCCAGCCGTTGAAGGTTGCATGGCGGACGTTGTAGTAGAAGTCGAACTGATAATTGAAGTGCCCATCCAGGTACGCGATGTGGGGAGCGTCTGCGTTGTCCAACACGAGCGAGCAAGGCGCCTGCAGGAACCCCTCGCCGCCGGGTGCGTAGTCGAAGGTGACGCTTTCCGCAACCCACGTGCCCGAAAGGAGCAGGCGCGGCTCAAGCGGCTCGAAAACAGGTGATACGTCCGACGTGCGGTTCGGCGGGTTCATCGCAATCCCCTTGCGGTGGCGGTCCCATGTTCGCTCTCGACGTGAATCTGCAATATAACAGTATACACCAAGTTTTGGGGATACGCCAGGAAAAAATCCTGCGACCCGCCTTCGCTGAGGCTTCCGACTTCGCCCCGGTACGGGTCCGTATGGACAAGGCTACGCCGGACAGGCCGCCGGGCACGGCGGCGAGTGGCACACGGCGCAGGAAGTGAAAATAGCGTTGCGGTATCAGTATGTTTTGACGTCCACCTCGGCGCCGCCGCGCTCGTCGGAGAGGTAGGCGCTGTAGATGGTGGAGATGGCGTCGCCGGCGAGGCCCGAATCGCCTTCGAGGGGGTCGCCGAAGGCGATGGTGCGGTAGAACGCCTCCATCTCGTGGGGGTAGCCGGTGAAGTGGTCCTCGTCGGGGGCGGGGTTCGACCAGCCCTGTTTCGTGCCGGTCTTCTCGACCACGTAGATGTCGCTGAAGTACTCATCGACAGGATTATAGGTGCACATGCCCGTGTTCGGGTTGATGTTGCAGATGGTGCGGTGGTTGTTGGCGGCGACTTCGAGTTGGTTGTGGATGCCGCCCATGATGATCTCGGAGGCGAAGATGGTGGCGACCGTGCCGTCGTCGAAGGTGACGTGCGTCATCGAGAAGTCCTCGACGTCGGTGTAATCGCTCCGCAGGTGGCCCTTGTCCTCGAAGGCCGCAAGGTTCGTCAGGGCGTGGCAGCGGGCGGTGACCGAGGCGGGCTTGATGGGCCGGCCGCTGCGGGTGCGGCCCTCGACGCGCTTCAGATACAGGGCGGCCGTCAGGGGATGGCAGCCCTTGCCGATGAGCGACCCGCCGCCCGAGAACTTCCAGAACCCGTAGGTGGCGGCGTGTGAGCCGGAGTGGGCCTCCTCGCCGTGGATCCAGAGGATCTGCGCGGCGGTCTTCTCGATGATCTCGCGTTCTTTCTGGATGGCGGGGGCATAGACCCAGTTCTCGGCGTAGCAGATGCAGGCCTTGCTGCCCCGCTCGGCGGCGATCATCCGGTCGATGCTCGACAGGGCCTCCTCGCGCATCTTCTCCTTGGAGAACGTGCGGCCGCTAAAGCCCTCGGACCCGTCGCCGAAATAACCGGTCAGCGGCTTCTCGACGACGGCGAAGGTGTCGCGCGCCAGGGCCGCCACGGCGATCTGCTCGTGCGCCACGGGCGGCACCAGGACGTGGATGACGTCCACGTCGTCGATGAGCCCCTCGAGCGACCCGTACACCTTGACGCCGCGCTGCCGGCCATACGTCTCGGCCATGTCGGCGTCGATGGCGTAAACGCCCGCCACGTCCACATCGACGCAGTGGACGCGCATGAGTGCCTCGTAATGAAGGTTGGCGGCAAAGCCCGCGCCGACCATGCCCGTGCGAACCGTTTTGCGTGCCATGCCCGCCCTCCTTGCCCCGGCGTCCGTGTATGGCTTGCGAAAAGGAGAAGCATTGTAGCGGAGGGGCCTGCGTCAGGCAAAAAGGTTCCTGGAACCTTTTCTGCGTAGCACCCTCCGGGCCCTTCAGGGAAAAGGTTCCTGGAACCTTTTTGCCCTGCCGCCCGCCAGTGAAAAGAGTCACATCCTGAGGTAGAGGCGTGCGGCGGGATGGCTGTGTTCCGCACCTCGGGCACACGGCCGCCGGAGAAACGCACGGCCGGACAAGACCGGCCGTGGCACACGGCTGGGACGCACCTCGGGCACACGGCCGCCGTACGGATGCCGTGCCACCCGGCTGGCGGGGTGGCACGGCCACGCGCAGCGTGACCGTGTGCTACTCGGCGCGATGCGACACACGGCCGCGGCTTCGCCGCTGCCGTGCCACCCGGCTGGGACGCACCTCGGGCACACGGCCGCCGGAGAAACGCACGGCCGGACAAGACCGGCCGTGGCACACAGCGGCTGGAGAAACGCACGGCTGGAGGGCGGGCATCAGCAACCTCGATCGTCTCCGCCCTTTCTGGCGACGACGTAGATGTCGCCGGGATGGAGGTGGCGACCGATCAGGGCCCGCGACACGAGGCCACGGCCCTCGCGTGCGAGCCGCTTCAGCCAGCCGCGGGCCTGGAGCCCTGCGGCCGGCATCTCGCTGGCGTCCTCGATGCCGAAGCCCGCCGCCACCAGCATCCGCTGAAGCATCGCCGCCGCATACGGCTGGACATACGTCGAGTCTTCTCCGAAGTGCGGACCCGTTCCGGGCCGCAAGGATTCGCCCGTGTCCGAGACGTCGCGGGGGTTGGGCGTCAGGATAATCAGGACACCCCGGGCGCGCAGGGCCGCATAGGACTCGCGGACCAACTGCTCGGCCTTCGGCGGCCGGAGACGCTCGACCAGATAGGCACACCAGATGCCGTCGAACTCGTGGGGATGGGCGGCGAGAAACTCGACTGCATCGGCGCAGACGGCCGAGAGGCCGCGCCGGCGGCACTGCCGGACCGCCTCCGGACAGGAGTCCACGCAAATCACGTCCACACCGTCGCGTGTCAACCGCTGCGTAAAGCCGCCCACGCCGCTTCCGAGGTCCACGACGCGTCGGCACCCGCGCAAGCACTTCAGGAACCGGCGCCGATGGCGCAGAACCTCTTCCGTCCCCTCGCCCAGGTTCACGGTTGCCGCACGGCCCTCCGGCATCACGGGTCCTCCTTCACGGTACGGCGTTGCCGACGGCCGGACACCTGAACACCGGAATCGAGCGAATCGGCTCGCCCGACGGCCGGGGAGGAAAGCCGCGGCGGCCCGTAGGCCGGGATCTCATGCAGCGCCGTTCCCATCGTGCCCAGCGCATCGCGGACGAGCAAAACTGCTCGCCCTTCACGCGACAGGAACGGATGTTGCTCTCTCGCTAACATGAGGTTCGTACTCCCGGCCTGCGGCAGATCGAAGGACTGGGGGGAACCCCTGATCCGCCAGGGCCGCCGCGACGATGAGTTCGTCCGACAACCGTCGACTGTGTGCTGCGTCCGGACCGAGCCACGCGAAACCGTTCTCGCCCACGTTGCCGACGGCCGGCGGCCGCCCTGGCACGGCAGGCGTGCCGTGGCCTGACGGCAGGACGTGCAGCCTGGAGTTCGCCGTCGCCGCTTGAAAGGAGCAAGGCCTGGAAGGGGCGCCGTCGGACCTGTCTAGACATGAATCACCCCAGCGCTCGTGCAGCCCGTCCCTCACTCGCGTATCTACGGCGGCCGCCCCATGAATCACCGAGCACCAGCGCTGCGCCCGGCCACGGCCGATCCGAGGTTTCTGTATTTATCGAACCTCGCGGTACGCCGTCTTGACAAAAACCTTCGTTGCGCATGTTCCGCCGGTGGAGCGGAGATGGCTGAGGGCGAAGGCACAGACGCC
>JAUVZF010000062.1 GCA_030602705.1 Planctomycetota bacterium | reverse complement strand
TGTGACCATCCCAGGGGACAGACACACGAAAACAGCCGCAACCAGGCGCAACCACGGGAAAGCCCCAAATCCTTGCCAGCAAGGGCCTTACGTTCTAAGCCCTTGTTTCACAAGAGGTTGTAAAAACCCCTGTGTTCGAATCCCCCCCTCTCCGCCAGTTTTTTTGAGTTCCGGCGACACCCCTAACCGCCCTCGTGTCAGGGGGGCGAATTCACACCCCAAGACCACCCATAGCGGCGCCAAATCCTTGAGCCTGAACGGCTCCCGCCGTTGCCGTTTGCCGCTTGCCCGCCGGCCTGTTATTCGTTGCTTTTCAATCCGCACTCCGCAATCCGCAATCCGCAATGCGCTCGCTTCCTTGCGGTCGCGGCTCTGAACGGGCCGTTGCCGTTTGTCGCTTGCCGTTACCCAATCTGTCGCCGTTCTCTGCGTTCTCTCCGTGCCCTCCGCGCCCTCTGCGTTAAGATCTGTCGCCGTTGCCGTCTGCCGTTGGCATTTGTCATTCGGCATTCGGCATTGGCCCTGCAAGTACGCGCTCCCCTCTGGGTCGCGGCTAAAAGGGCCCTTGCCGTTGCCCTTGGCCGTTACCCAGTAACCGCCGTTCTCTGCGTTCTCTCTGTGCCCTCTGCGATCTCTGCGTTCAAAGCCGTTGTCATCCCGCCGATTGTTAGAACTCTAACAAAATCCCTGCCCCTGCCTCCATTTTGTTAGAACTCTAACAACTTTTCGGTCCCTGCGGCGCTGCGCTCGTCGGTTGCGTTTCGGCCTTGGTGACTTACATCAATTTTGCCCTCCTAAAAACACCTCAAAAACGGAACAAAACGGAACAAAAACGGACAAAAACGGACACATAAATCGCAAAAACGGAACAAAAACCAGCGCGTTTTGCCTTACCTATCTTAACATTTGAGGGCAAATCGCCCCTCACGGCCCAGAAACGGGGCTCCGGGGCAAAAAAAGCGCGCATTTGGGGGTTTCGGCGAGGGCAAAATTGACGTAAGTGTTATAGAGCCGGCCGCATATCTGCCGGCGCCCGGGCCCCTTCGACGCTCACGGCGAGCCGAATCCGCCCGCTGCGCTCGCTCTCCGGCGACAGATGGCAGGCGGCAAGTGCAAGGGGCGAGCGGCAGCGCCGGAACCGGCGGCATTTCGGCGTTGACACGATCGGCTTCGACGGCTACAATTCGCCCGTTCCGATTGGGAGTTTGCGTTTCCCACGGGGTAGCGGTTCCGTCGCTGAATCTGAGATTTGGGATGTCAGATGTGAGATTGCAGATTTGAGATCTCAGATTCGCAGCACCGGCGGACGTGGGACTCCGGCGACGCGGCCGCTGAGTCCAAGCCCCGGAAACGCCAAACGGCGCCGCGCATTTCGGTCTCGGCTGCGCGAGTTGCCAAGTGCGGCAGGTGGTTGGGCCGTCATTCTGAGGTGCCGCTGTGCGGGGCCGAAGAATCTGCTGTGGCCGTTGGCATTCATGCGCGGACTCACGGCGAGATTCTTCGCTTCACCCGGAATGACAGGCAACCCAATCCCGAACTGAGGAAATCATGGCGAAAGAACTGCCGTCCGACTGGTTCAACGAGCCGCTGACCGGCATGCCTGCTCGCTCGCTCATGTACGCCACGGGAACCGTGACGCCGGAGGAGATGGCCAAGCCGTTCATCGGCCTGGTTTCGAGTTTTACGGACCTGATACCCGGCCACTCGCACATGCGGCGGCTGGAGCGGAAGATCGAGCACGGCGTCTTCGCGGGCGGCGGCGTCGCGTGGCTCTTCAGCGTCCCCGGCATCTGCGACGGCATCGCCATGGGACACTCCGGCATGCACTACAGCCTGCCCAGCCGCGAACTCATCTGCGACATGGTCGAGACCATCACCAGGGCCCACCGCTTCGACGGCCTGGTGCTGCTGACCAACTGCGACAAGATCACGCCCGGCATGTTGATGGCGGCCGCCCGGCTCGACATCCCCGCCATCGCCGTCACGGCCGGGCCGATGCACTCGGGCAATTACAATATGACCCGGCTCGACCTCGTGCACGACACGTTCGAGGCCGTCGGCCGCTTCAAGGCCGGCCAGATCGACGAAGAGGAACTGGTGGCCCTCGAACGCGAGGCCTGCCCCGGCGGCGGCTCCTGCCAGGGCCTCTTTACCGCCAACACGATGGCCTGCGTCACCGAGGCGATGGGCATGAGCCTGCCGTACTGTGCGGCCGCCCTGGTCGCAACCGCCAAGAAGGACCGCATCGCGTACGATTCGGGCAAGCGCATCGTCGAACTCGTGAAGCAGGGCATCACGGCCCGGCGCATCATGACGCCGGAGGCCTTCGCCAACGGCGTTGCCATCGACATGGCGCTGGGCGGCTCGACCAACACGGTGCTGCACCTGATGGCCATCGCGAACGAGGCGGGCGTGGACCTGGAACTGGAGGTTTTCGACGACGTCAGCCGCCGTACGCCGCACCTGACGAACTTCCGGCCCGCCGGCGACATGATGATGGAGGACCTCGACCACGCGGGCGGCATTCCGGCGGCCATGAAGCGGCTCAAGGACCGCCTGAACGATTGCATGACCACCAGCGGCGCCACGACGCACGAAATCGCCGATGCGGCGCGCATCTTCGGCGGCGAGGAGTTCATCCGGTCGGCAGACAACCCGTACCACGCGGAGGGCGGCATCGCGATCCTGCGCGGCAATCTGTGCCCCGAAGGGGCGGTCATCAAGCAGTCGGCCGTGCCGACGGAGATGCGCTCGTTCACCGGCAAGGCCCGCGTTTTCGACAGCGAGGATGCGGCGAACAAGGCGATTCTGGCCCAGGAGATTAAGGCGGGCGACTTCGTCGTCATGCGGTACGAGGGCCCCGCCGGCGGGCCCGGCATGCGAGAGATGCTCGCCGCCACCGCCGCCCTCAAGGGCCTCGGCATGCTCGATAAGGTGTACCTGATGACCGACGGCCGGTTCAGCGGCGGCACGCAGGGCCCGTGCATCGGCCACGTCAGTCCGGAGGCCACCACGGGCGGTCCGATCGCCCTCGTCCAGGACGGCGACCAGATTCACGTGGACCTCGACAAGCGGCTCCTCGAACTCAAAGTGGACGACGCCGAACTCGACCGACGCCTGAAGGCATGGAAGAGGCCCGAGCCCAAGATCAAGACCGGCTACCTCACCCGATACGCGCGGTACGTGACCAGCGCGAGCACGGGGGCGATCTGCAGGTAAAGCAATGACGAATGACGAAGCCCGAATGACGAATCAAAAGGCAGACAGCAATGACGAAGAACCGCTACGCGGTTGTGAGCCGTTGCATTCGTCATTGTCGTTTGATTCGTCATTCGGGCTTCGTCATTAGACATTCCCGCCGAAGGCGGGCACTACCCGGTGGTGTAATTGGTAACACAGGAGGTTTTGGTCCTCCCATTCCAGGTTCAAATCCTGGCCGGGTAGCCAGTACGGCAGGTAACTGAGCAAAGGCAACGACGTGGCAGATCGACCGGTCAAATCGCTCATCATGGCCGCAGGCCTGAGTACGCGCATGAAGACGGCGCGCAACAAGGTCCTGCACGAGGTCTGCGGCAAGGGGATTCTGGCGTGGGTCCTGGACGCCTGCCGCGAGGCCGGCATCGAGGAGCAGATCGTCATCGTCGGCGCGATGCGCGACCAGGTGATGGAGGCCTTCTCAGGCGCCGGCGACATCACGTGGGTCGTCCAGGAGCCGCAGCAGGGCACCGCCCACGCCGTCATGGCGGCCGAGGATGCGCTCTCGGACTTCGAGGGCGACCTTGTTATTCTCGTCGGCGACGCCCCCCTGGTCCGGCCGGAGGCGATTCGGACGCTCCTCGAGACGCACCGCCGCGAAGACGCCGCCGTCACGCTGCTGACGGCCATCCTCGACGATCCGAAGTGGTTCGGCCGCATCCTGCGCGACTCGCGCGGCACCCTCCAGGGCATCATCGAGGCCAAAGAGGCGACGCCCGAACAACTCGAAATCCGCGAGGTCAACCCGTCGTATTACGCCTACCACTGGCCCGCTCTCAAGGAGGTCCTGCCGCGCATCTCCACCGATAACGCCAAGGGCGAATACTACCTGACCGACGCGGTAGGCCTGCTTATCGAGGCGGGCAAGAAGGCCGTGGCCGTGCCGGCGGCCGAACCCGAGGAGTGCGAGGCCGTCAACAGCCGCGAGGACCTCGCCCGCGTGACCGCTATCATGCGGCAGCGGATCAACCGGATGCACATGGCGGCGGGTGTTACGATCGTGGACCCGGCGACCACGTACATCGAGCACGACGTCGAGATCCGAGAGGACACGGTCATCGGGCCCTGCACCGTCATCCGCGGCCCGACGCGTATCGGCGCCGGCTGCCGCATCGGGCCGATGGCGCACCTCAGGCCGGATACCGTCCTGGAGGACGGCGCCGAGGTCGGCGCCTTCGTCGAAACCAAGAACGCTCACCTCGGCGCCGAGGTCATCGTGCGGCACCTGTCGTACCTGGGCGATTGCCGCATCGGTCCGCGGACCAGCGTGGGCTGTGGCACCATTACGGCCAACTCCGACGGAGCGCAAAAACACCACACGGACGTGGGCGCAGACGTCTTCCTCGGCGCCGGCACCGTCCTGGTGGCGCCGACGTCGGTCGGCGACAAGGCCAGGACCGGCGCCGGCAGCGTGGTCACAAAGCATCGTCCCGTGCCGCCGGGCGAAACCTACGCCGGCGTGCCTGCCAAACCGCTCGAGCCAAACAGGCAGGCCGAAGGAGAAAACGCCGAATGAATGCACTGAAGATCTTCTCAGGCACCGCGAACCGTCCCCTTGCGGAGGCCATCGCAGCCCACCTGGACACGACGCTCGGCGACGTCACGATCACGCGGTTCCCCGACGACGAGATGCTCGTCAAGATCAACGAGGACGTGCGCGGCCGCGACATCTTCATCGTTCAGCCCACCTGCCGCCCGCAGAACGACAACCTGATGGAACTGCTCCTGTGCATCGACGCCGCCTGCCGCGCCAGCGCCGAACGCATCACGGCCGTCATCCCCTACTACGGGTACGCGCGCCAGGACCGCAAGGACGAGGGCCGGGTGCCGATCAGCGCCAAACTCGTGGCTAACATGCTCGAGGCCGCCGGCGCCAGCCGTGTTCTGACGGTTCACCTGCACGCCCATCAGATCCAGGGGTTCTTCGACATTCCGGTGGACCACCTGCTGCCCGAACCGGTCTTCACCGAGTATTACCGCGGCCTGGATCTGAAGGACCTGACGGTGGTCTCGCCCGATGTCGGCAACGTGAAAATGGCCCGCGTCTATGCCGAGCATCTGGACGGCGACCTGGCGATCATCGACAAGGAACGCGTCGGCGGCGGCGAGGTCCGCGCGGCGGCGCTCATCGGAACCGTCGATGGGCGGAACGTCCTGATGGTCGACGACATGATCACGAGCGGCGGGACGATCAGGCAGGCGGTCAACCTCGTGAAAGCGCGCGGCGCACGCGACATCTACGTCGCCGCCACGCACCCCGTCCTGTGCGGCGACGCCGTCCGGCGCCTCAAGGAGTCGCCCATCAAGGAGGTCACCGTGACCGACACGATCCCGCTGGCGCCCGAAGCGGCGGCGCTCGAGAATCTCAAGCAACTGAGCCTCGCGCCCCTGCTGGGCAAGGCCATCAAGCGCATTCATAAACACGAATCCGTGAGTGAGTTGTTCCTCCCGAAGACGGCGAGTGAGGCGTGACGGAAAGGAGCCGGTTGTGGCCAGGAGCACCGAAACGTTGCAGGCAAAGAAGCGCAAGGTCAGCGGCACGAAGGCCTGCCGCCGCCTCCGCGCCGAGGGCGAAGTCCCCGCCATCATCTACGGGCGCAAGGAGAAGCCCGTTGCGATTCAGGTTCACAAGGACGAACTCGACCGGGGCCTGCGGCACCACGCCCGCATGTTCGACCTCAAGGTCGGCCGCAAGAAGAACACCGTGCTCCTGAAGGAGGTTCAGTACGACGCCATGGGAGACGAGATCGTCCACGCCGATTTCATCCGCGTCGCCATGGACGAGACGGTTGCGCTCGAGGTGCCCATCGAACTGAAGGGCACGCCGAAGGCCGAGCACAGCGTGCTCCAGCAGACGCTCGACCATCTTCAGATCGAGTGTCTGCCGTCGGATATCCCCGAAGCGTTCATCCTGCCGGTGGCCGACCTGGAGATCGGCCAGAACATCCGCGTCGGCGACATCGAGGCGCCCGAGGGCGTGACGGTCCTGGCCGATCCGGAGACGATCGTCGTGACGCTGACGGCGACCGCCGCCGAGGAGGCCGCCGCCGAGGAGGAGGCGCCCGTGGCCGAGGGCGCTGAGGAACCCGAGGTCATCGGCAAGAAACCCGAGGAGGAAGCCGCCGAGGGCGAGGCCAAGGAGGAGAAGGGCCAGTGACTCCTCGAAACCGGTGTTCGGTATGTTTAGCCGCGGGCGGGACGCCCGCGCGGCCGGCGGCGCCGAAAGGAGACGGACACCGCGGCTTGTGAGGTACGAAAAGATTGCATGAAACTGATCGTCGGCCTGGGCAATCCGGGACCTCAATACGCCGCCACGCGGCACAACGTGGGCTGGCGCGTGGCCGAGGAACTCGCCCGCCGCGCCGGCGCACAAACATGGAAAGAGAAGTTCGAGGCGGCCGTGACCGACACCCGCTGGCACGATCAGAAGATCGTGCTGGCGCACCCGCTTACGTTCATGAACGAGTCGGGCCGGCCGGTGCGGCAAATGATGGATTTCTGGAAGGTGGAAGCCGAGGACCTGCTGGTCGTCCTCGACGATATGGCGATCGAGGTCGCTCGGGTGCGACTGCGGCCCGAAGGGACGGACGGCGGGCACAAGGGTCTCAGGTCGGTCATCGCCCACGTCGGGCACGAGCGATTCGCGCGGCTGCGGGTGGGGATCGGCCCGCCGCCGCTGCCTGAGGAGCATGTGGACTTCGTCTTGTCGCCGTTCACGAGCCGGGAGCGGCCGATCATCGAGAAGGCGATAGCCCTGGCCGCCGATGCCGCCGAGTGCTGGATCATCGACGGGCCCGATGAGGCGATGAACCGATTCAACCGGGGTGCAGGGGCGTAGCACGTTGCGATGCGTGTAGGAACACGGAGAAGGAGGAGGCCAAACGGCCGGCAAACCATGCCAACAGGTAAGCAGACGCGCGTGTACGAAGCCATGTTTCTCGTGGATACCCGCGATGCCGCCATCTGGGATGACCTCACGAAACACATCGAGGGCATCCTGGCGCGAGGCAGCGCCGAACTCGTCGGCATCACCCGCTGGGACGAGCGGAAACTCGCCTATCCGGTCGCCAAGCACAAGCGCGGTACGTACGTCCTGACGTTCTTCCAGATGTCCCGCGGCGACGGCGTGTCCGGGATCGAGCGCGACTGCCGATTGTCGGAGAAGATCCTTCGAGCCCTCGTCCTGAAGGCCGACCACTTTACGGTGGCCGACATGCGGGCGCAGTTGGGCGAGGATATCCGTGAGGACGTGGCCAAGAAGGTGATGGATGCCCGCGGCGAGAAAGAGCCACCGCCACCCGAAGCCGACGCCGACGGCGAAGAGGCCGCCGAGGAGCCGTCCGCCAAGGAAGCAGCCGCCGACAAACCGCCGGACGCCGAGCCGGCGCCGCCCAAACCGCCGGAATCCCCGGAGAACTGAAAACGAACCCGCCCTAACCAGAGGACAAACCATGGCCAATTACAATAAGGTCATCCTGATCGGGAACCTCACCCGCGACCCGCAGTTGCGCTATACGCCGTCACAGGTGGCCGTCTGCGATTTCGGGCTGGCCGTCAACCGCCGGTGGAAGGGCCAGGACGGGCAGCAACGCGAGGAGACCTGCTTCGTGAATTGCACCGCATGGCGACGCGATGCCGAGACGATCCAGAAGTATATGTCGAAGGGGCGGCCGCTGCTCGTGGAAGGGCGTCTGACCTGGCACCAGTGGGACGGACCCGACGGCAAGAAACGGAGCAAACTCGAGGTCACCGTCGAGCGGTTCCAGTTCCTCGGCGGCCGCAGGGATGCCGCAGAGGCAGGCGGCCCGAGTGGCGGCGGAGGCGCCGGCGCGCCGTCCCCGGACGCCGAGCGGCAGCAGACCTCCGGCGAACAGGAGCAGAAAACGCCGGATTACGATTTCAACCAGGATGTGGACGACGATACCATCCCGTTCTAACTGAGCACAGGAGGAAAGCGTGGCCAGGTTCAAGCCGAAACCCAAACCCAAACCCCGGAAACGTCGCAAGATGGTCCGTTTTCGCGACCGGGCCAAGTGCCGGTTCTGCCGCGAGAACATCACCTACATCGATTACAAAGACACCCAGACGCTCCAGAAACTGGTGACGACGCGCGGCAAGATGCTCAGCCGCAAACGCAGTGGCAATTGTGCCAAGCATCAGCGCGCTGCCGCACGGGCGCTGAAGCGCGCTCGGTTCCTGGCCCTGATGGCGTACGTCAGTTAACTGCGCCGCAGTTGACTGCGCCGCGCTGCCGCGACGGTCGTCCACGACGACGCGATCAGGCGAGCCGCACGCCGGCCCAAGGAGATTGTGTGATGAAGGTTTTGCTCAGGCAGGACGTCCAGGAGTTGGGCGTCATCGGCGACATGGTCGAGGTCAAGACCGGCTACGCTCGCAACTATCTGCTGCCCCAGAACCTGGCCGTCGAGCCGACCGGCGCCAACCTCAAGCGCGTCGAGCAGGAACGGCTCGACCGCGAGAAGCGCGCCAAGGAACGTATCGAAACGCTCAAGGGCGTCGCCTCGCGTCTGGCCGGGGCCAGCATCACGATCAAGGCCAAGGCCAACGAACTCGGACACTTGTTCGGGTCGGTCAACGAGTCGGACATCGCCGAAGCGCTGGCGGCCGAAGGGTTCAAGGTCGCGCCCGAGCAGATCGCCCTGGCGGCGCCCATCCGGACGCTCGACAAGTTCCGGGTGCCAGTCCGACTGGCCGAGGGTATCCAGGCGGAAGTGGACGTCTGGGTTGTCCCGGCGTAACTGCCGCCGATCCCGACGCTTACGCGCCTTTCCCGCCTTGCCTGTTCGCGGGCCGGGCAAAAACTTTCTGCGGTGCCGGCCCCAAACTTCTTGATTCCGCCGGCGGGGGGCTATACAAACGCTGTGGAGCGGCGCCGGTCGGCACCGCCGCTAGGTAGCGATTCATGCCAGACGACCCGCTGGTTGACAAGGTTCCGCCGCACAATCTCGAAGCCGAGATGGCCGTCCTGGGCGCCATGATGCAGAGCGGCGACGCCACCGGCCTCTGCGTTCAGCACCTCGATGCCGATTCCTTCTACCGCCCCGAGCACCGCGCGCTGTTCACGGCACTGGTCGAGATGTACGACGCCTCGCGCGCCGTTGACTGGGTTACGCTGAAGGAAACGCTGAACCAGCGCGGCGACCTCGAGACGGTCGGGGGCGGCGACTACCTCATCACCCTGGTCGACAGTGTCCCCACCGTCGCCAACGCCGAGTACTATGCCCGGGTCGTCAAGGAGAAGGCCCTGCTTCGCGGCCTGATCCAGGCGGCGGCCGAGATCATCCGCGACGCCCACTCCCACGGAGACCCCGTCGATGAGGTTCTCGACCGCTGCGAGCAGCGCATCTTCGCGGTCGTCGAACGCAAGATCGTTGGCCAGGCCTACGACGTCCGGACCGTCCTCGCCGACGTCATGCAGAAGGTCGACCTGATCGGCAAGCGGGCCATCACCGGCGTGGCCACCGGCTTCGCGGACCTCGACGACAAGACGCGCGGCCTGCAACCGGGCGAGTTCATCATCCTGGCCGCGCGGCCGAGCGTCGGCAAGAGCGCCCTGGCGCTGAACATCGCCGAGCACGTCGCGGTGGACGCCGAACTGCCCATGGCCTTCTTCAGCCTGGAGATGAGCAAGTCGGAACTGGTGTTGCGGCTGCTGTCGTCGCGGGCCGAGGTGGACGGGCAGCAACTCCGCAAGGGAGATGTGCCCGTCGAGAAGGCACGCCTCATCGTCCAGAAAGTGGTTCCGTACATCTCCAACAAACCGCTCTACATCGACGACACCCCCGCCCTGCGGGTCATCGACCTTCGGGCCAAGTGCCGGCGGCTGCTGGCCCGGTTCAACATCAAACTCGTCATCGTGGACTACCTGCAACTGATGAGTTCCCCCGGCGCCGAGAACCGCCAGGTCGAGGTCTCGAACATCAGCCGCGGCCTCAAGGCCCTTGCCCGGGAACTGGATCTGCCGGTCCTGGCGGTGGCACAACTTCGGCGCGAGAGTGAAGAACACCGCCGGCCACGCCTCTCCGACCTGCGCGAATCCGGCGCACTCGAACAGGACGCCGACGTCGTGCTGCTCCTGCACCGCGAAGCCATGCGCCACCCGCCCGGCACGCCGGAGTACGACCAAGTGGCCGGACAGGCGGAACTCATCATCGCCAAGCAGCGAAACGGCCCCACCGACACGCTGAAACTGACTTGGCAGCGCCGGTTCACGCGGTTCCGGACGTGGTCCCCCCGCGAGGCCCCCGCAACCTACGACGTCGAGCAATACGAGACCGCGCCGCCGGCCGTTCCGCAGTCCGAAACCGAAACGCCCTTCTGAGGGCCGGTGCCATGACCCGATGCCACGACGTGCGAAAGCAGGTCCTCCTTGCCTGTTTCTTCCTCGCCATGCCGGCGCTGGTCGGATGCAGCGCAAACCCCGTGACGGGCCGGCGGGAACTCATCCTGGTCTCGCGCGACCAGGAGATCGCCATGGGACGCGAGGCCGCACCGAAGTTCGAGCAGGAGTTCGGCGGCCGCGTGCCCAACGAGACGCTCCAGCGGTACGTCCGGTCGGTCGGCGCCAAAATCGCCGCCACCAGCGACTGGCCCGTGCCGCATGAGTACACGCTCGTGGCGTCCGACGTGCCGAACGCGTTCGCGCTGCCCGGCGGGCCGGTCTTCATCACGGCGGGCCTCGTGCGGCGGATGACCAACGAGCGGCAACTGGCCGCCGTCCTCGCCCACGAGACCGCCCACGTGGCCGCCAGGCACAGCGTCAAGCAGATGCAGAAACAGATGGGGGCCCAACTGCTCGTCGAGATCGCCGGCCGCATCGGCGGCGCCGAGAAAGGCGGCGCCGCCGCAGACATCGCCAAGATCGTTGCCACGATGGGCACACTCAAGTACAGCCGCGACTACGAGTACCAGGCCGACGCCGTCGGCATCCGTTACGCCGCCCGCGCCGGCTACAACCCGTGGGGTATGGTCGAACTGCTGACGGTCCTCAAGAACCTGGCCGAGCGCGAGCCGGGAACATTCGGTGAAATGTTCCAGACCCATCCCGTGTCCTTAAAACGCGTCCGGCAGGCCGAACAGATCCTCCGCAGCGGCGCCTACGCCCGATGGTCGCCGACCAAGCGCGACCCGGGCGAAGCGCGTTTCATGCGGATGCGCCGGCTGCTCGAGAAGATGCTGAAAAAGTAAAGGCCCCCCCGACACATGCCCGGACCACTCAGCGCGTAGGGTGGGTCCTATGGACCCACGCTGATACATAATGTCATGGACCGCGTGGGTGCTGAGCACCCACCCTACGACTGCCGGCGCAAGCGACTCAAAGCCTCAGCCGCTTGAGCACCCGTTCGACTCGCTTGGCGGCTTCGGCGGCTACCGAGTCCTGTCCCTTGGTCCGTTCGACGACGGCCCTGTAATGCTTGAGGGCGTCTTCGAGCCTGCCGGCCGCTTCGCACGCGACGGCGAGGTCAAACAGGAGGTTCACGTCTCTCGGGTCCGACGCGACGGCGGCCTGGAGGTGCCGGATGGCCGCCGCAAAGTCCCCCTCCGCCGCCGCCTTCAGGCCCGCCGAGCCGTCGGAGTTCCACGTCCCGCGCATGGGCACGTCGGCCGTCACCTCGCGCGGCGAGATCATCTCGACCAGCGAGTCGGCGCACTGGCCCAGCAACACGCGCAGAATCTGGTCCATGGGCGGCACGCGGGCCGGATCGTCCGGACGCTCGAGGCCCAACTCGCCCCGCACACGCGGGTCCTCCGGCGAGGTGTACGACCGGCGCGTCTCGATCGTAAAGAGCCGGTCCTTCGCGCCGGGCCCAAAGACCGCAAACTCCACCGTCGCGGTCGCCGAGCGGACGAGCGTCGGCACCTGGACGGCGTGCCACGTGCGCGTCTGGACGTCCCACCGGCGGACGGTCCGCGTGCCCTTGACGTCTTTGGTCTCGAGGGTGATGGTCCCGCCGACGTCCACGGCCCTGGCCCGCGCCCGCGCGTCGCCGTCGATGGCCCAGCGCCGCGAGAGGCGTTTCTGGAGCGATTCGGTCAGAAGCGCCGCGACCTCGCCGGTGTCGGCGGGGTGAACCGCGAACTTCCGCACGCGGACCGTCTCGACGCCGGCCGGAAGCGGCACTGCCGCTGGCAGCCTGTGCCGCACCGTCATCACCGGCCCGCCGCAGCCGGCGATCAACACGCTTGCCGCGACGCACACAAACAGTGCCGGCCTGCGCATGGGCATCCTCCAGCCCCTTTCATTTGGTCAAACCGTGTTCTTCGCCCAACAATGGTACGCCGCCGCCGCCCGCCGTGCAACGTCAACCTCAGGGAAGTCGGCCAGGTCGTTGATTCGCCCCCGGCGGCGACCTATACTCCCAAGAGGGCTTGGTTCCGGGAGCGCCTGTCATGAAACGATTCCCGACGCTCATCGTTCTCGCCGCCATGACGACTGCCGCAGGCTGCGGCATGCAGGGCCTGATCCTGGGCACCGAAGGTTCCTACCTGCTGACGGTCCGCGACGCCCTGGCCCTGCCGAACGAAGAGGTCCAACTCCGGGCGCGGTTCCAGGTGGGGGACTTCCTGCGAGGCCGCCAGGGACACGTCGTCCGGTTCGATCAGGGCGGCAAGATCTACAAGGCCACCGTGACCGACGCCGACGGCGTGGCAACCGTGACCTTTACGCCCACGCAGGCAGGCGATTACCGGTTCGCGGCCGAGGTGTCGCCGGACGGGCTGCCCGACGACCCGCCGGCCCCGCGCGAGTTGCTTGTCGCTTGCCGCGCGGCCGAGGAGCCCATCGCCGTCGTGGACCTCGACAAGACGGTCGTGGCGTCGGGGTTCCACACGGTGCTGCTGGGCAACCCGAAGCCGATGGCCGGGTCGCCCGAGGTCCTGAACCGCCTGGCCCGCACCCACACGGTCGTGTTCCTGACGCACCGGCCGGATTACTTCGGCCCCAAGAGCAAGACGTGGCTGAAGGCGAAGGGGTACCCGCGCGGGCCGGTGCTCCTGGCGACCGTCGGATCGTTCCTGAAAGGCAGCGGCGCGTACAAGAGCGAGATGATAAAGACCCTGAAGAAGCGGTTCACGAAGATCGAGATCGGCATCGGCGACAAGACCACCGACGTCCGGGCGTACCACGAGAACGGGCTGAAAGCGTTTCTGATCGTCCAGGTTCCCCAGGACGCCTCCTCTCAGAAACTCGAAGCGCTGGCCGACTCGATCAAGGACCTGCCGGACGCCATCCAGGTGGTGACCGGGTGGGACCAGATCGAGGCGGCCCTGTTCGGGCGCGGCAAGTTCCCCCGTTCGGCCATGGAGAAGAGAATCAGGCGTCTGGCCGCGCAGCGCAGGAGGGCTGAGGCCGCCAAGACAAAGTGACCAACCGGGCGTCGGCCCGGCCCACAGGAGGCGTCCGGTGAGACAAGCCGTCGCGATGGTGACCGCGGTCCTCGCGCTGGCCGGTGTCGGGTGTATCGCGTCGCACAAGTTGGCGGAAGGCGAACTGGACCGCTATGCCTCGCTGCACGCCGACACGGGCGACCTGGGTCCGTACTACCGGCCGTCGGTCGGCGGGCGCCAACTGCCCGGCAAGTGGATCGTGCGCCGGCACACCAGCCTCATCTGGTCTACCATTGCGCTCGTCCGCGCGGACGACAAACTGAAGGCCGGGGCCGCCGAGATCGACCTTGCCGTCAGTGACGCCCACGCATCGGCCCTGGCGGATATCCTCGCCGAGGCCCGCCTCGCGCTCCAGGACCTGGCCGACATCTGCCGCATGGACCGCCCGGCGGACCGCAGGCGATGGGCCCGGGGCCTGGCAGCCGCCCTCGTTCGGGCTGAGGCCATCGCCTGCCGCGCGACCGTCGAGGAGACTGAAACGCCGACCGGCAAAGCCGAAGAACCCCTCGGCATGGCCGCCGGCCCCATCCTTGGGATCCTGGCAGCCTACCTGAACGAGCGGTCCGAGGGCCGTCTGCTTGGCGACCTGGCCCCGGCGGACCTCGACCGCGTGCGTGCGCTGCTCGCGCACACGATGCTGCGTCTCGGTTTCGCCGCCGCCGGCAGGCAACTGCCGGAGGATCTCCGCGAAATCATCCAGAGGCACCTGCGCGAGGCGGAGGAACTGAAGGAGGCTGCGGAACCGCTCGCCGAGATTCTGCTGGACCGTGTCGCGAAGGCCCCGCCCGACACCGCCGGCGGCGGGCTGCCGGGCACCCTGCGCGCCGTGCTCGCCTACGCGCCCAAGGCGCTGATGGCCATGGAGAGTCTGGCGCGGCAGTGGAATCGGATGGAGGCCCTCGAACTCGAGTTCCACCGCAAAGACGGGCAGCCGGTGATCGCCGTCACCATCCGCGTGCGCCCGGGCAAAGAGGTGCGGCTGGACGACATGGTCATGTTCCAGCCGGCGATCGTGTTCCGCGGCGCCAGCCGCATCGTCGTTCAACCGAAGGCGCCCGGCACCGGCGAGACGGTCGTGGCCTTTGAGCCGGTCGGCGACGGCGCCGTCGAGATACGCTTCGAGGGGCTGGCGTACGGGCTGGCGCGGCTGCTGGTGATGCCACTGGCGAGCGGCGCGCTGCGCGAGGTCCGCGTGTTCGCAAAGACCCGCCGCCAGGGAGACCAGGTCATCAACGTCGCCATTTTGATGGAGGCGACGGGCGAGAAGGGCGACCCGCGGCGGCTGCTGCATTTCCAGGACGTGCGGCACAAGCGTCTGCTGCGAGGGCCGTTTGAGATCCGCAGCGTCGTCGAGGGTGCCGAACAGGTCTTCAATTACCTGACGCCCGAGAAGCGGTATACCTTCCGCCGCGTCAAGACGCCGGACGGCGCTGTAGCGCTGCGACCGGGGCGACGCTGACGCGGAGCGGGACAAGACGCAGGGGACCTCCGCAAAGAAAAAGGTTCATGACCCATTTGCGGGGACCTCAGCCCGAAGGGCTGAAATTCTGGGGGCCCAGGGCAACGCCCTGGGTTGGCGGGTCGGCCCCAGATGGACGAAGCCCTGAAAGGGCGCCATCCCGACAAGTCGGGATTTGTAACGCCCTTTCAGGGCTTCTCATTCGCACTTCTTTCCGAGCCCCAGGGCGTTGCCCTGGGCTGACGAATTGGAGCCTTTCAGGCTCCCCGCTGTTGGGACAAGAACGAAGAAAAAGCCCCCGGCTGCGAAGGCCGAGCGCTGGTTCTTGTCCCGATGGCGGCCGGACGGCTTATCGCCTGCGGCGAGAGAAGACCACCCCAACGCCGCCAAGCACCAGAGGCGCGGTGAGTCGAGTCCCGGCGCGCCGGGATCGCCGTTTTCCGTTCTCCGCTTCATCCTTCGCAGCAGCGCTGCTGCGGAGAACGGACAACCCAACAGCGAGATTTCTCCGCTCGCCCCCGCTCGCGCGGGGGCTCGGTCGAAATGACAGTGCCTGCGGCGCCGCGACTCACTACAACCCGGCGAGGTCGCAGCGGCGCGGCCAGCGCTGTTGAAGTACGTCCGGGTCGTTGGAGGCCACGAGCAGAGCGCCTCCCTTTGCGGTGTAGTCATCCAGCACCTGAAGGAGTCGTTCCAGATGATACCCGTCGAAGCCAACGGACGGTTCGTCCAGAAGGAGCATCCGCGGCCCGGCAGCGATGGCGGCGGCAACGCTCAGGCGGCGTTTCTCGCCCTCGCTCAGTGACAGCGGATGCCGAGACCGCAGGTCCCAAAGGCCGAGGCTTGTCAGAAGGCCGTGCGACACGGCGCCATCGTCTCCGGCATCTTGCCACGAGGCATATTCGCTCTCGACGTCCCTGTGGCGGAAAAGGTAAGCGGGCTCTTGCCCGACAAAGGCGATACCTGCGGCCGGCCCCGCCCTGCTCGCCGAGGGGTCGTGATTGCTGAAGCATACCCGCCCGCCGGTCGGCCGCAGCAGGCCCGCGAACAACTTCAGGAGCGTGGTCTTGCCCGAGCCGTTCGGCCCGCTCACGATGGTGGCGGCGCCGGAGCAGACGTCAAGGGCAATGTCCGAGAATACAGGAGCGCCCCGCCGATACGCAAACGACAGGCCTTCCGCAGACGCGACCCTCTCCGCGCGAGAGCAGGGCGTGGCGGCAGGTGCGCGGCCGGGCTCCAGCAAGGCGCTGTGACGCAGGTCGAATTGCCGACAGAAGCCCTCGTGACGAATCGGTTCAGCAGGCCCGTCATAGGCGATCGCGCCCTCTCTGAGGATGACCAGGCGTGTCGCGTACGGAGCGATGTATCGCGTCCGGTGTTCCAGGACGATCACCGCGACGCCTTCATCGGCGGCCAGCCGGGAGAGGCGCTCGAGGATCGCCAAAGCGGAAGCCTCATCGAGCATCGACGTCGGCTCGTCGAGAACAAGCACCGACGGCCGCAGCGAAAGGACGCTCGCCAGGGCCACCTTCTGCCGCTCCCCCAGCGACAGCGCATCGGTCCGCCGGCGCCGCAGGTCGGTGATTCCGGCGGCTTCGAGCGCCCACTGAAGGCGCTTGCCGATCTCGGACGGCGGCAGCCCGAGGTTCTCCGGGCCGCAGGCCACTTCCTCCTCGACGGTCTCGGCGAACAGTTGCGTGCTCGGGTCTTGAAACACGAACCCGACCCGCTGGACGACTTCCCACGGCCGGAGGTCATCGAGCGTGGTTCCGGCGAGTTCGATGCGGCCGGAGACGCGGCCCGGAAAGATCCGTGGAGTGAGGCCGCAAAGGCACCGCGCCAGGGTGGATTTTCCGGATCCGCTTCGGCCCGCGATGAAGACGAACTCCCCCGCCTCCACGGTCAGGTCGATGCCGCGAAGCGCCGCCACCCGACCGCCGCCCAACGCACAACCGAGATTCTCGAGCCTCAGCACGCTCCGGCGTTCCTACAGGAGGCAAAGGAGTGCGGCCGCCCCGCAGCAGGCCACTCCCGTTACGAGGTCGGCAAGGCGCAGGCGTATCGCCCGCAGCGACGAGCGAGCGCCCGGCCGGGAAAAGCCGCGCGATTCGGCCGCCGCCGCCATCTGGTCCGACCGCAGAAGCAGTCTGGCACTGAATGCCACGGAGACCCGCCGCAGCGCCTTGAGACGCTTCCACGGCGCCCGCGACGGCGACAGACACCCGGCCCGGATCCGCATCCCCTCGTGAGCCAGCCGCACTTCCGAGGCGAGCAGGCCGAGCAGGCTCCGGGCGGCCACGACGATGAGCACCAGGGGCTTCGGACAGCGGACCCTCTGCAAGGCGCAGGCCAGTTCACCGGCCGGTGTGGATCGGGAAAACGCCCAACCCGCCAGCAGCAGGACGACCATCCGCACCACGGGCGCCACGAACGGCTCGACCGGCACGTCCCCGGCCCAAAGCGCCAGACCGATGGCCGAAGCCGCGGTTGCCGCCCACACGAACAGCCTTGGCCGCCTCTGCGTCGTGCGGACTGAGGCAAGCACGGTCCAGGTCAAGGCCAGGGCCAGCAGAATGGCGAGTTTGGGCCAACCGCGCGCAACGAGAGTCGCTACGGAGATACACACGAGCAGCAGAACCTTCGTGCGGGGATCCAGCCCGCTGGCCGCCGTCCCTGCCCGCTCGAGCAGCCGCCGAATGAGGCGCACGGTTTTCCCCAAATCTGCCCCGACGGTCATGGCCTTCCGGCCCGACGCCGCGCGACGGCCGCGACGCCAAGGCCAACGGCCACGAGCAACAGCGTCGCGGGCTCCGGCACGGTGGTGAAGCCGATGATCGTTTCGCGTGCGATCCCGATTCCGCTTTCAAAGGAAGGCGTCTGGCTCCACGTGACCACGCCCTCGCCTTGGGCGAACAAGAGGTATTCGGCGTCACCAGGAAGCCGATGATGTTTAACCTGCTCCAGCAGCCAGTCCTCGAAGTCCTCCGACGTGCCCGGGTAGAAGCCGAGCGGATCGTCCAGGACGGCGGCGGCCATGCCCTCGTCGGTCAGTTCGCCCGCGGGGATCAGGAACCCCGTCCACGGATAATCGTCAAAGATCATGTCGATGGTGCCGGGGCCGCCGTAAGGCACGTCGTAGTACCAATCGATCGTCGCACTGAACTCCCAGTTCGAAGCCGCCGAGGCCTCGTACGAACCGTTGTTGGGAGAGCCGTCAACGCAGTTGTCGTACTCCGGGCCGGTCGCCGGGTCGCCCGGCTTCACAAGATGCTGATTCGTCGCTTGTGCATATGCTCTGCCATCGAATTGAAGGCTCTCCACGGTGACAGGGCCGCCTGAGGCCAAATCGACGTCCATTTTGAGGGTTCCCGTCAATGGATGTACTCCGTTTGCGCTCCCTCCCCCTGCCGCATCCTTGTCCATGAAGTTGAAACTGAATGAACCGTCGGGATAGAGGCTCGAAACGTAGCAGTCGTCCCCCGTTTGAATAAGGTGGTCGCCGGTTGAGTCCGTCGGCTGGGCAATGTAATGCGCGTTGTCGGCGTGCGTCAGCAGCGTAAATTCGACGGGACCGGCCGACGCAGAGACCGTCACCCCCGCGAGCAACAGCCCAGCAGCACACAAAGGGAAGTATCGCAACATGTTAACCCCTCCTACGGAAGTTCCCGGCTCCCGGCCACTCAAGGGCCTGCTCGGATCATGGTTTCATGGCTCATCCCCCTCTTTTCCCCCTTCGCCTGCATCCTCGCCGTGATGCGTGTGATGGTGGTGGTGCGGGCGGCCCGAATGAAGGTGGCTCTCCAGGTGCCGCGCAACCCAATCCGGGATCGTGGCGTCGGGGCAACTGTCGAAGTTCGGGATGTAAGGCTTGATGTCGAGGACGGGGGTTCCGTCCAGCGCGTCGAGGCCCTTGACAGTGACCGAGCCCGTTTCTCTGGAGAAATCCACGAGTTCCACAACCGACATGCCGATCGGATTCGGCCGCACGGGCATTCGCGTCGCAAAGACCTTGACGTGTCGCGGCTTCTCGTGCCGGTGCTCCTTCGGTATCTTCCATTCCTTCGCCCGGTGCACCCAGAACAGGACGATGATGTGGGAGTAGCCCGTCAGGCCCCCGAGCAGGCCGGCGTACCTGGGCAGAATCTGAATGTGCGACACGTCGGCCGTCCAGCCGTGGTGCGTATGAGGCACATCCTCCGGCCGCGTGTACGCTGCCCGGACGTAGCCGACCGGGCGGACGGCGAATTCCCGGGCCGGCGCCTGCTGCGTTTGCACGTCGGTCTCGCTCATTCCATCACTCCCGCCTGTCTGAGTTCCTTGACGATACCGGCGGCCAGCAGTCCGGCCCCCGCACCGAGGAGGGCGTTCGCGGCGATGATGCCCCACAATAGAATCGGCGCCGCCTCCATCACCTTGCCGATTGGCATCCGGACGACCGTCAGGAACACCAGGGCCATCAGCACCCGGACGCCGCACAGAGCGGCCCCGGCCAGCATCAGTCTCAGGCGCTGCGCCGGAACAGGCCGGGTCACCAACCAGACGGCATCGGCCCCGACGCCGGCCGCCAGCGGCGCGAGAAGCGACAGCGGGAACATGCCCCCCAGGACGAGGGCGACCGCCGCTTCCGCCAACCCGGCCACCGTCAGGGCCCCGCACCGGCGCACGCGCGCTGCAACGACCAGCAGTATGACCGCGCGTGGCAGCGCCGCGACGAGCGATCCGGACATCGGGATCGGCACAGCCAGGTGAACCGCCCGTCCCAGGACCTTGCCGATCGCCGCCGAGGCGACGCCTCCCGCGACCGCCAGCATCAGTTCCCGGGTATTCAAAAACCATTGCCGTCTCATTGGCGGTCCGTGAACGCGCGGGGGGTTCTGTGTCGAACAAACTGGACGCTGCCGTCCACGAAGAGGACGTTCCGGCCGCCTCCCCATCCGCCCCGCTCCTTGTGGGGGAAGACCGGGACGCCCTTTCGGACCCAGTCGCTCATCAGCCATCGCACCGAGGGCGAACCCGCGTCCAGGAGGTGCGGGTACTCCGAGAGGCGCAGGGGCAGCGGCATGCGTGTGTCTCGCCGTGTGACGGAGAAGTATTTGTAACTTATGTAATAGCGCTCGCGATTCTCGGGCGTGTCGATGACCGAGTCGCCGCCCGGACCGCCGTACGCGTGGCTCTGGGCGTACGGTTCGACGGCGGCCGCGCTCGGACAGTAAAACATCTCTATCTCCCGCATGTACGCCGGCACGAGCGACTCCACCAGATGCCGTTGCGGATTGCCGCACGTCTCCTCCACGGGGAACCGTCCGTCGCTGGCATTCGCATACAGTTTCAGCGCAAGGGCAATTTGGCGCAGGTTGTGCGCACAGGCCGTTCGATTCGCGGTCTCCATCGCCATACCCAACGCCGGCATGAGCAGCGCAGCCAGCAGCCCCAGGACCGTGATGACGATGAGGAGTTCGACCAGCGTAAACCCCCGGTCGCCAAAACGAACCCCGTGCCCGCCGGCGTTCTCGTCGTGTTGTCTATGCATCGACGATGCCATGTCGTCCCGGAAGATTCTGACTGCCTCAGCGTCGGCTTCACCAGAGCGTCACACGCTGGCGGCCGCCCCCCGGCCTGTTCTTCAGTCAAGCCCGGAGCCCCGCGCCCGGGCGTGGCATGTTTCGCTCAATAGTAACACGGGTGGGGGGGAGTGTCAAATCTTTTTTCGTGATGAAGTAGTCCTACAGCGCTACTTCGTGCGCGGCGGCGTTGCGGTCGGCGTCGAGAACGTATCCGAGCCGCTGCAGGCCCGC
>JAUVZF010000002.1 GCA_030602705.1 Planctomycetota bacterium | reverse complement strand
GATGCCGGGGCTGGAGCCGCCGCGGTAGAAGTTCTTGCCGCGGATGAGCACCTGTCCGCCGTACTGCGTCTCCAAGACGCCGAGGGAGCCGAACATGCGGTTGCGGATGCCGTCGGGCTTGGTGCCGTGCCCGTTGAACTGGCGCGAACTGAAGGCGATGCCCACGTGGTCGGGGTACTCGAAGGTGATGGCGAAGTGGTCCCAACAATCGCCCACGTCGACGCGAACCGTCCGGCCGCCCGTTCCGAAGGCGCGGACGGGCGGGACGTTCATGATCCAGTTCATCACGTCGAGCGTGTGGATGTTCTGCTCGGTGATGATGTCGCCGGAGAGGGCCTTGTCGAAGACCCAGTTGCGCAGGCGGCCTTCGGCGGTCTTGTCGTCACCCTTCTTGCCCAGGCGGCCGCAGTGGTAGGTCGATTCGCCGAAGGCGAACTTGCCGAGCGCCCCCTCATGCACGCGCTTCAGTGCCTCGATGTAGAACTTGTCGGCCCGCGTCTGAAAATCGACGAGGAAGGCCTGCTTGCCGGCCGTCGCCTTCTTGCCCGACGCTGCGATCGAGCGGCAGCCCGGTGCGTCCACGGCAATCGGCTTGGCCAGGTACACGTGCTTGCCGGCCGCCACGGCCGCAGCGGCCTGTTCGGGGTGGAAGTACGGCGGGCTGATGATGGCCACCGCATCGACCTTGCCGTCGGTGACGGCCTTGTAGCCAGCGAGCCCCAAGTGACAGCGTTTCGCGTCCACCTTCGACTGCTTGGCGGCCGCATCGGCGCGGTCTTTGAAGTAATCATGGACGGCCACGACCTTGTAGTGACCGTTGGCCTCGAAGAGTCGGGCGATCCACCTGCCGCGCCCGCCGCAGCCGACCAGGCCGAGTTCGATCTTCGAGTTGGCCTCGGCCCCGCGGACGGCCTGCGGCCGCACGATCACCAGCCCCGCCGCCCCCGCCGCCGCTTTCAGAAACCGCCGCCTGTCCATCCCGCTCGTTTTCGATTCCGTCATGGCATGAGTCCTTTCGTTTCGGAAGACCGTCGCCTGACCCTACAGCGCCACTTCGCTTCTTGATGCCGCCTGGTGGCCTTCCCAGGCCACCAGGAAAAACGGTTGACGCTCCTCTCGCGGCGGCCTGGGAAGGCCGCCGCGCGGGCAGTGGCGCTGTGGTGCTAATCGTGACGTGGATTTAACCGCAAAGGGCACAAAGAACGCAAAGGGAATCTGGTTGGTTTTTGCCTTCCAGGCTTTCTTCTCCGGCGCGACCTGGTCCCGTTTCTTCCAGTCGATCCGAACCTGCCATCGCCAGCGGGAACTCATGAACTCGGGTATGGTAACGCGGCCGCCGGCCGGGTGTGGGTGCACGTCGAGGGGGCGTAATTGCGCCGTTGCCAAGCGGACGAAGGAACGTCACGAGGGCCAGCCCGGCCCGGGTCGGAGGGAACGCCGGAAAAATCGTGATTTTTCGGAACACCCGTGCGCCGGGGGGGTTTGAACGAGCAGATGGCCGGGCTGAACCGCCCCTTCTTATGCCCGGCTATTGCGGTCCTTCCCGGACCGCCCTTTGGCCCTAGGGCGTCGCGACTCACCCCCATGGGTGGCGACGCCCATCTTTTTTCTTCGCAAGGGCGGGGCGCGCGTCACGCATCCAGTTCCGCCCGTGCCTTCAGGAGGTCGTCGTACACCTTCTTGCGGGTGTCGGGCGTGTAACTGCGGAGGACGTAAGCGGGGTGAAAGGTCGGCATCAGTTTGGCGCCCATGTACGGGTAGAACCGTCCCCGCAGCCGCGTGATGCCGTCGTGCGTCTGGAGCAGATACTGGGCCGCCGTGCCGCCGAGCGCCACGATGACCTTCGGCCGGATGATTTCGATCTGCCGCGCCAGGTACGGCGCACAGTTCGCGCATTCCTCGGGCCCCGGGCGGCGGTTGGCCGGCGGCCGGCACTTGACGATGTTGGCGATGAAGACCTCGTCGCGCGTCATGTCGATGGCGGCGATCATCTTGGTGAGCAACTTTCCGGCCCGGCCGACGAACGCCACCCCTTGCAGGTCCTCATCGGCCCCGGGGCCTTCGCCGATGAACATCAGTCTGGCGTTCGGATCGCCCTGGCCGGGCACGGTGTTGGTGCGGCCGGCCGCGAGTTCCGGGCAACGCCGGCACTCGGCGACTTCCTTGACGATCCGTTCGAGTGCCTCCTCCTTACTGGCACCGTCTTGGAGGTCGGGGCTGATGTCGTCGAACAAACCGGGTCCTTTCACGTGGACGACGGCGGCTTGCTCCTGTCGTGCGGGCGTTGCGTCTTCGGGTGGCGCCGGCGCTGCCGCCGCGACCGCCGCGTCGAGTTCGCACTTGGCGGCTTCGGCGGCGCGGGCCTCGGGCAACGCATCTAAGGTGGCGTCACCGGGAGCTTCCGCTCCCGGCTCGGGGGCTCGGGGTGCGATCTCGGGGGCTCGGGGGGTGATCTCGGGGGCGCGGGGTGTGATCTCGGGGGCGCGGCCGACGGCCGCGAGGCCCGCCCGTCCTTCGCCCTCGAGACGCAGTCGGAGGTTCCGCACGAGGCGCTCGAGTTCCCGCCTGGGAGGTGTGCTGTCCGCGGTGCGGTGGAGGTCGGCCATAGGGAATCAGTTGACTCTGCTCTGCTGACGTTGCTGGAGGTCCCGCACGATGGTGACGCCGTCGCCGGTGCCGATCCGTGCGGCCCCGGCCTGGAGCATCTCGCGGACCTGCTCGAGGGTGCGGATCCCGCCCGTCGCCTTGACACCGGCGCCGTCGCCGACGGTCCGCTGGACCAGGGCCACGTCGCGGGCGGTCGCGCCGCGGGCGGCGAAGTCTGTCGAGGTCTCGACGAAGTCGGCCCCCGCCTCCAGCGCGAGCCGGCACGCCTGGACTTTCTCGTCGTCCGTGAGATAGCAGCACTCCAGGATGACCGCCAGCACCAGTCCGTTGGTGATGCTGCGGACGGCGGCGATCTCATCGCGGACGACGCCGAACTTGCCGCTCTTCATGGCGACGAGGTTGATGACCATATCGACCTCGTCCGCCCCGGCCCGGACGCACGTCTCGGCCTCGGCCTGCTTGGCCTTCAGGCCCGAATGCCCGAGGGGCAGACCGACGGCGCCGCCCGCCGCCACGCCCGTCCCAGCCAGCCGCCGCGACGCCCGCGCGATGTCGTACGGCGAGACGGTGACGGCTGCAAATCCGTACGCCACCGCCTCGGCGCAACCCTGCTCGACGGCGCCGATGGTGTGATCCGGCGCGAGGACCGCGTGGTCGATGCGCGCAGCGAGACGTTCGGCCGTCAGCATGTCGATGTCGAGGGAATCAACCATCCCCTCCAGCATACCCGCGCCGGCGCGCAGCGTTCAAGGCAAAACGAAAAAGGTGATTCACCGCCGCGCTGTCGTGCACCACGCGGCAGGAAACGCGCCGGGCAAGCCCGGCGGCTAACAGTGCGCCCTGTTAGCCGCCGAGTTTACTCGGCGCGTGTCGGCGCCGAGCCTACACCAGCACGGCGTCGCCGTTGCCGCGCGCGATGCGGCCGATTCTGTAGACCGTCTCGCCGGCCTTTTCGAGGATCCCCGCGATGTGGTCGGCGTAGTAGGGGCTCGCGATCAGCACAAAGCCGATGCCCATGTTGAAGACGCGCCACATCTCCTTCGTCGAGACGCCGCCCGCCTTCTGGAGCCAGGTGAAGATGGGCGGCACGGGCCAGGCCTTCTTCTCGATGCGTGCCCGCAGGCCGGGCGGGATGATCCGGGCCACGTTGGCCGCCACCCCGCCGCCCGTGATGTGGGCCATGCCGTGGACCACTTTCTTGGTCCTGTAGTACCGGAGCACCTTGAGGACGGCCGACGGATAAAGCCGCGTCGGTTCAAGCAGGATGTCCGCCACGGGTCGCCCCAGGCCGGGCATCTCGTCCGTCACGTTCAGCCCGGCCGTCTCGAAGACGATCTTCCGGGCCAGGCTGTAACCGTTGGAGTGAAGACCGCTGGAGGCCAGGCCGAGGAGCGTATCGCCTTCCTCGATGCGCCGGCCGTCGATGATTCGCCGCTTCTCGACAATGCCGACCGCGAATCCCGCCAGGTCGAAATCGCCCGGGGCGTAGAAGCCGGGCAGTTCGGCCGTCTCGCCGCCCAAGAGCGCACAGTCGCACTTTCTGCACGCCTCGGCCACGCCGGTCACCACCTCGGCCAGAATCTCGGCGTCGAGCCGACCCACGCCGAGATAGTCGAGAAAAAAGAGCGGCTCGGCGCCCAGAACCAGAACGTCGTTGACGCACATGGCGACGCAGTCCTGGCCGATGGTGCGGTACGAGTGCGCGTCGATGGCCACCCGCAACTTCGTGCCGACACCGTCGGTGCCGGAGACCAGGAGCGGGTGCTTGTAGTTTCGCTGGAACAGCCGCTGGTTGTAGTCCAGGCTGAAGACGCCGGCAAAGTGGCCGTACTGGCCGAGGACGCGCGGCCCGTGGGTCCGCCTGACGGCCGACCGGATGCGCTCGACGAGCCGGTCGCCGGCCTCGATGTCCACGCCGGCCGCTTTGTAGGTCAGGCCCTTTGCCATGCGTCGCTCGCTCCCGGCGGCATCGCAACGGTATCGTATCGCGGCGTGGTAGAGGACGCTAGTGTTTTCACCCCAGCGCGTGGCGGGACCAATTCGCTTGAGTTCGGCGCCGCCCCTTCCTACACTACCGTGGCGCGCTGCCGGTGAGGGACGGCCTGTCACCGGCCACCGGAACCGTCGGGCGTCGGACGCCTACCGGAACCATGGCGAAACGGACCGACAAGGCGAAGTGGATCTGGATCGCGACCGAGTGTCACAGCGAGGACTTCTACCTCCGCGCCCGGCGCAAGTTCACCCTCTCCGGCGAGCCGGCCGACGCGCGGCTGCGCGTAACGGCCTTCAGCGAGTATGTGCTGTACGTCAACGGCCGGTACGTCGGTTGTGGCCCGACGCCGTCGTCGGCCCGGGCGCCGCTGCTCGACGTATACACGGCCGCCGACCTGCCGCTTAAGCGCGGGTCCAACGTCATTGCGGTCCTGGCCCACAACTACTACGTCGGCCTGCCGCGCTTGCCGCGCCTGCCCGCGGGGGTGTGGCTCCAGTTGGACGTCACCGGCGCGGGCGGCGAGACGGAGCAAATCTGCACCGACCGGCACTGGCGTGTCTCGGCGGCGGACGACTTCAGCCGTCGCGCCCCCCGCATCTACTGGACGACCGGGTTTGCAGAGGTTCGCGACACCCGCCGCGAGCCCCAGGGCTGGACCGAGGTCGGCTTCTCCGACAGGCGCTGGGCCGGGGCCGACGAGATCCGTCCCGAACGGCCGAAGGGTGCGCCGCCGCAGAAACTCCGCGAGCGAACGACGCCGCGCCTCACCGAGACGTTCGTCGTACCGTCGCGGCTGGCCTCGTCGGGCTGGACCAGGTGGCAGCAGGGCACGACGGCGATTCCGTTTGAGTTCGCCGTACCGAACCCCGCGCACGGCGAGTTCTACGCCGGCACGTTCGTGCGGTCGCACCGGCGGCAGAAGGCCCGACTCGTCTTCGATTGCGACGAAGCCGCCGCCGTCTACTTCAACAACCGCCAGGTCATTCGCCAGGGCTACAGCGAGCGGTTCGTCCACTGGCTCCAGGATGAGGAACACGACCACTACACGGGGATCCATCGCGGCCAGGGGCTCCGAACGGAGTCGGCCGACGTGACGCTCGGCACCGGGTGGAACTCCATCGGCATCGTCATCTACGATCCGGGCACCTCGTGGGGGTTTGCCTTGCGCTTCGAGGACGCGCGGACCGGCAGGACGCTGGCGCTGGAGTTCTCGCCCGATCTGAAATCCGCCGACTGGCTCGACTGGCAGATCGTCATCGACCAACTGTGTCCCTGTGGCAGGGGATCGCTGCCCGAGGTCCCCGCCCCGAACGAGCGGACGTTCCCCGACCCGGCGTACCAGTTGGCGTGGGAGAGGCCGACCGCCACACGCCGGCCACCGCCCGGCGCCGCATCCCTGGCAGCCGGCGGCAGGGGAAAGGGGCCGCTCAGGCTGCGCGACGGCCAGACCGTCACGTACGACTTCAGCGACGAGGTTGTCGGTCACGTCGAACTCGACGTGGACGGCGACCCGGGCGCCATCCTCGACGTCGCCTGGGGCGAGGGCCTCGGTTCCGGCGGCCGCCTCGAGCCGGTTCGCAGTGGCATGCGGCACGTGGACCGGCTGATTCTGCGCGGCGGGCGTCAGGCGGTGCGCTTCGTGAACCGGCGGGCGCTGCGGTACCTGGAACTCGTCGCACGCACGGGCGGCGGCATCCTGAGGGTCCACCGCCTTGGCCTCCATGCGACGGGCCGCGGGACCGAGCCGCCGGCATCTATCGACACCACCGACCGCGGACTCGCCGATGCCATGCTCGTGGTCGAGCGGACCGTCCACCGCTGCATCCAACGGACCTTCGAGGGCAGCCCCGCCCGCGACGCCGAACAGAGCATCCCGGCGGCGTATCTGCTGGCCCAGGCCGAGCGGACCCTCTACGGCCGGACCGACATGGGCGAGGCCGCGCTGCGAGCCTTTGCCGACGACCAGCGCGACGACGGCTTCTTCCGGTCCGTTGTACCGGCCGGCACCGTCTATACGGTACCCGACTGGAACCTGCTATGGGTCATCTGGCTGGCGGACCACGTCGCCTGGACGGGCGACCGGGCGCTGGCGAAACGGCTGTATCCGGCGGCCGAGAAATGCCTGGAGTGGACGGCCGGTCATCGCGGGCCGTCCGGGCTGCTCGAGAACAAACCCGGGCCGTCGCCCTGGTGGCTGTTCCTGGACCATTCGCCGATGGACAAGCGCGGCGAGGTAACGGCCTGGCAGGCGCTGTGGTGCCGGGCCCTGCGCAGCGCCGCCGAGGTGGCCGAGTTCCTGGGCGACGACCAGGCCGCCGCACACGGACGGGCCGAGGCCGACGCCGTTGCCAAGACCGCGCGCAAGCGGCTGTGGGACGGGTCGCGCGGCCTGTTCGTTGACGGGCGGCTGTACGATAACATCTCGCCCGCGCGCACACCGGCCACCAACTACTACGCCCTTTACGGAGGCCTGGCGACCCCACGTCAGGCCGACCGCATCCTGGCGAACCTCTGGAAGAGCGGACGCGTCGAATCGGCCGACTGGGGACCTTGCGAGAACCCCTACGTGAAGTATTTCGCCCTGGAAGCGCTGCTGGAGCGAGGCCACGCCGAACCGGCCCTGACGATGATCCGCTCCTACTGGGGTGCCATGACGAAGGCGGGCCTCTCGACCGTGCCGGAGGTGTTCCCGCTACGGGACGGCCGCCGGGCGACGCCGAGGCGGCGCGGCTCTGCGGACGGGCCGTACAACGGCCATCCGCCGTGGGTCCTTTGCCACGGTTGCGGCGTGGCTCCGGCGGCGGTCGTCGCGAAGTGGATTCTCGGCGTCCGGCCGGGCGGTCCGGGCTTCGATCCGCTCCACCTGGCGCCGATGCCGGGGAACCTGAGACGCGCGAGCGGCCGCGCCTGGACGCCCAAAGGCCCGGTCGAGGTCGCTATTGAGCCGGCACGCGGACGCCGCAGGATCCGCGCGGTCTTGCCCGACGGGCTGCCCTACCGGCTGGACCGCCGGCACCTGAACCCCGGTGACGAGATCGAGATCATCGGCGGCGAGCCGGTGGGAGCGTAGGTGTGACTCTTTTTTCTGGCAACCAGCGGGGCAAAAAGGTTCCAGGAACCTTTTCTGCGTAGCACCCTGCGGGCCCTTCGGGGAAAAGGTTCCTGGAACCTTTTTGCCTCTGGAACCTTTTTGCCTGACCGCGCGACACCTGCCATAATCCGTGGTCACGGCCGGGGGCGTAGGCGGCGGGTTATTTCCTTGCAGCACCGTGCTTGTGGGGTAGCATGGCACGTCCCGGCTCGCTTCAGGGCAGCGTTGTCACGGTGAGGCGTCCGCCCGAACAAAACCGGATTCTGACAGGAAGGAGACGCGCGATGAAACTCGGAGTCTTTGCGGTGCTTTTCAGCCAGCAGTCGCTGGACGATGCGCTCGACTACATCTGCGACAGCGGTCTGGAGGCGGTCGAACTCGGCTGCGGCGCGTATCCAGGCGACGCCCACGTGCCGGTCGATGAACTGCTCGCCTCGAAGGCGACGGTCAGGGAGTTCAAGAAGAAGATTACCGACCGCGGACTCGTCATCAGCGCCCTGTCGTGCCACGGCAACCCGATTCATCCGGACCCCGCCCACGCGAAGCGCGACCACGAGTCGCACCGCAAGACGGTCCGCCTGGCCGAGCGGCTCGGCGTCAAGACGGTCGTCAACTTCTCGGGGTGCCCGGGAGGCGGGCCGAAGGACAAGGTGCCCAACTGGATCACCTGCCCCTGGCCGCCCGACTTCGAGGAGGCCGTCAAGTGGCAGTGGGAAGCCCGGCTGATCCCGTACTGGAAGAAGGAGGCCAAGTTCGCCAAGAATCACGGCGTGCGGATCGGCTTCGAGATGCACCCGGGCTTCTGCGTCTTCAACACCCAAACGATGCTGGCGATCCGCAAGGAATGCGGGCCGACCATCGGGGCGAACTTCGACCCCTCGCACCTGTTCTGGCAGGGGATGGACCCGCTCGTCTCGATCAAGGCCCTCGGCAATGCCATCTTCCACGTCCACGCCAAGGACTGCCGCATCGATCCGCAGAATACCGCCCTAACCGGCGTCCTCGACACCAAGCATTACGGCGACGAACTGAACCGTGCGTGGATCTTCCGCACCGTCGGCTACGGCCACGGCGAAGGGTTCTGGCGCGACTTCGTCTCGATGCTGCGGACCGTCGGCTACGACGGCGTTCTCTCGATCGAACACGAAGACAGCCTGATGAGCGTCAACGAGGGCTTCCAGAAGGCCGTCGCGTTCCTCAAGAACATCATCCTGACCGAGAAGACCGGCGGAATGTGGTGGGCGTAAGAAACATCCGCATCTGAAATCTGAGATCTCCGCATCGAGCCCGGCCGCATCGAGCCGGCCGCATCGAGCTGGCCGCATCGAGCCGGCCGCGGGAGCGGCCGGGGGCGCTATTCGGCCGTGGCACACTCCATCGCGTGACGAGGCCGCCGGGAGCTTCCGCTCCCGGCTCGAATGGCACGGCGCTCCCTCCGAGCCGGCCGCGGGAGCGGCCGGGGGCATTGTTCGGCCTTGGTACGTTCCAGCGCGTGACGAGGCCGCCGGGAGCTTCCGCTCCCGGCTCGAATGCCGTTATGCGTTCAAGTCGCACTTGCGCGTGGCCGGGCGATGTGGATGAACGCCTCGACGGCCAGCGCGAGCGACAGAAGCAGCGTGCCGGCGTTGAGGATGATGAGAATGTACTTCTGGTAGGCGGGAAACGTCTCGCTGACGGGCTTGGCGAAGAACTCGATTTCTTTCATCACCATGGCCCACACCGTCAGCACCAGCATGAACAGGCACGGTCCGAGCGTCAGCAGGTAGCCCCACCCGCCGCGACGCCTCAGATAAATCGTGATCAGCAGCAGTGCCAGCGCCGCGAGCAGTTGGTTGACGGCCCCGAACATCGGCCAGAGCGTCAGGGCGCCTTTGCCGGAGGCGCCCGTTCCGAAGGCCAAAGCGCCCGCGCCGCCGACGGCGATAGCCGTCGCGACCCAGCGGTTCGTCAGTACCCCCAGCCGGAAACTTGTCGCGAGTTCCGAGATGACGTACCGCTGGATTCGCGTCGCCGTGTCGAGCGTCGTGCCCGCGAAGGATGCAATGAAAACCCCCATGATGATGACGCCGACGGCCTTCGGAATGCCGATCGAGCCGAGCATGTTGGCAGCGCCGCGGACCACGGCCTCCACCTTCGAATCCAGGCCGCCGGCGGCATCCCACGACGCATAGTGCGCGTTCCATGCGGCGACGCCGGTCAGGACTTCGCCGCCCTCAACCTGGTAGGCCATCCCGATGCCGGCCGCCACCGTCACCAGGATGAGTACCGCCAGGGCGCTCTCCATCAGCATCGAACCGTAGCCGACGAACTGGGCGTCGGTCTCGCAGCGGACCTGCTTGGAGGTCGTGCCCGAAGAGACCAGGCAGTGGAACCCCGAGATGGCGCCGCAGGCGATCGTCACGCCGAGGAACGGCCAGATGGGCGGCGCACCGGCCGGGGACGCGTTGTAGGCCGGGGCCACGATCTGGAGCGCACCGGTAAACGCAGATGCCGCCACGCCAAGAACCAGCAGCCCCATCGCGATGAACAGTTGCCACGCATTGATGTAGTCGCGCGGCTGCAAAAGCACCGTCACGGGCAGCGTGGAGGCGACGTAGGCGTAGAGGAGCAGGATCACGATCCACACGCCCGTGGCAGGCAGCAGTTCGGAGCCGCCGACCGCCAGCGCAGGCATCGTGAATGCCAGCCCCTCGAGCACGTGGCTCAAGACGACCGTGCCGTACATCGCAAGCACCGCCACGGCCGTCGCCGCGGCGACGTTCGCTTTCCACCGATAGACCCACGCGCCAAGGGCGACCGCGATGGGTATCTGGAACCAGATCGGGAACACCGACCGGGGGAACCTGGCGAAGATCGACGCGATGACCACCCCGAAGATCGCAATGACGATCGAAAGTTCCAGAAACACGACCAGAAAGAAGATCGTCCGGGCCCGCCGGCCGATGTACCGCTCGGCCACCTCCGAGAGGCTCTTGCCGTCGTTTCGCATCGAGACGATCAGCGCCCCGAAATCGTGGACCGCCCCCATGACGATGGCTCCGACGAACACCCAGATGACGGCCGGCACCCAACCCCAGATGATGCCGATGGCCGGCCCGACGATGGGGCCTGTCCCCGCGATGCTCGTGTAATGGTGCCCGAAGATGATGCCCTTCTTCGTCGGTACGTAATCGACGCCGTCCGCCAGCCGCACCGACGGCACCTGTGCCGAGCCGTCCAACCGGAAGATCTTGCGGGCCAGAAATCGCCCGTACGTGTGGTAGGCGATCAGGTACCCCACAAACGTCACCACAACCAGTATGAGTGCGCCCACGCGACGTTCCCCTTACACAGCCCCCGCGAAACGTGTGAGTTGGCGGCGTAACACGGCGCCCGCGGGACGGGTGTGGCAAGTTTTTCTGGCGGTCCGGCGATGGCCTCTGTCACCCCGAGCGAGCGCAAAAGAGTCGAGGGGTCTCGCCGCTGGCTGTTTCGGACGGCGAGATTTCTCCGCTCGGCCGTACGGCCTCGGTCGAAATGACAGGCCCGCCCAGCCCTGGGCACAACGGCCCTGCCAGAAATCGTTGCCACACCCCGCGAGACGGCCGTACTATCGCGCGCACGGCGGCGTTTTACAAGGTTTTGACGGCGGCGTGCCCCGCGGGTATAATCGGCGCGCCTTGGCGTGTGGAGGCCGGCGGAAGGGCAGGTGGCACAGTGAAGATAAAGCGTTCTCTGTTCCTGGCGATGGTCGCGGCGGCGCTGTTCCTCCCGGTTGCTCTTGTCTGGGCCGACGCGCCGCGGAACGTCATCCTGATGATCGGCGACGGCATGGGCTTCGAGCAGGTCAAGGCGGCCGGTCTCTACGCGACCGGCAGGACGGGCGGCCTGCCCTTCGAGCGGTACCACCGGGGCGAGATGACCACCCACTCCCTGGACTCCCACCTCTCGAAGAGCAAGGCGACCGACTCCGCCGCCGCCGGCACCGCCATGGCCACAGGACGCAAGACCAACAGCAGGATCGTCAGCCAGACCCCCGATGGCAAGGACCTCGAGACGGTGCTCGAATATGCCAAGAAACAGGGCAAGTGGACCGGCCTCGTGACGACCGCACCGATGACACACGCCACACCGGCCACGTTCGGCGCCCACGCCGAAAAACGCACCATGTACTCGGTGATCGCCGGGTGCTACTTCACACAGACCCGGCCGAACGTCCTGTTCGGCGCCTACTACGCCCAAGGCGTCGGCGTCACCGGGCAGAAAGCCGTCGGCGCCGGCTACACCGTCGTCAAGACGCGCGGCGAGATGAACGCGTTCGCTGCCAAGGTCGTGCCCGTGGGCAACGGGGACAAGCCGGCGGCCTTTCACGTCTCGGGCCAGTTCGCCGCCGGCATGATGCCGTGGGAGTACGGCGGGCCCATCAACGTCAAGCACAGGCTGAACTACAGGAACCGGACGAAAGCCACCTACGCCACGGCGCCGCATCTTTCGGAGATGACCGCCGCGGCGCTGAAACTCCTCGCCCGCGGCCCCGACGGCTTCTTCCTGATGGTTGAGGGCTCTTCGATCGACTGGGCCGGACACGACAACGTCATCCAATGGTCGGTCTTCGAGACCATCGAGTTCGCCAAAGCGTTCCAGGTGGCGATGGGCTGGGCCAAAGGCCGCCGCGACACGCTCATCATCGTAACGGCCGACCATGAGTGCGGGGACCTGAAGGTCGTCGGGAGCGGCGGCCGCGGGCGGTTCCCCCGGGTCTCGTGGGGAAGCCGCGGCCACACCGGCGTCAACGTCCCCGTGTACGCGTGGGGGGTCGGTGCCGAGCGCCTCGAAGGCGTCATCGACAACACGGACCTGTGGCCCGTCATGACAGGTACGGACAAGCCGGCCGGCGCCGCCCTCGAGCCGGCGGCGGTGGCGAACTAAGCCGTAGCGCCGGGGTTTATCCCCGGCGCGGAACCGCGGTCGGCCTGACGGACTGGCCGCGCGGCTCGGCCTTTCTTCTTCGCGAGCGTCCGCTATAATGGGATCCGCCTCAAGCGACGGCGCTCCGTCTGAACAGGGTTTTCAGCGAAAGGGCTCCCGTGACGAAGAAGCAGGCCCTCTGGTTTCTCAGCATCGGCGTCGTAGCGGTCGCCCTGCTCGTCGCAGCCCACGTGGCCATGCCGATCCGCCGGTCCTGGACCGTCAACCGCATCCTGCACTACGTCTGGGAAGGCGCGGCGGGCGCGGCGGCCATCGGGGGTGTCGTGTGGCTCATGTGGCCGAGGCCCAAGGCCCGCCGTCGCGACCACGAGCGCGAGCAGGCCCGGCGCCGGTTCATCGCCCTGACGGGCGCCGTCCTGGCAGTGGCGGGTCTCGTTGTCTTTGCCGAGATACACCGCGACATGGCCAGCCGCCGGCGCCTGGACGGGCCGGCCGTCGAGGACCTCCAGGCAATCGGCCGGGCCCTCGATGTTTACGCCTCCGACCACGACGGGAAGCGTCCCGAATCGCCGGCCGATCTCGTCCCGAAATACCTTCCGGCCCGGCGGCTGTATTACGCCTACCGAGGCGGCCCTGACGCGGCGGACCCGCCTGCGGAGACAACCGGCGAAGGCGCCGAGGAACCGTCCTACGCCCTCGTCAAGCAGCCGCCGCCACGTCCCGGCGCCGAGAGGACGCGTCGCCACGAACCCCGCCTGCTTGCCTACCTTCGTCCCGGCCACGCCTGGGCGCCGCTTACGGCGGTCCTGGAGACAGACGGCCGCGCACACGTCGCTGGCGAGGACGAAGTCCGGACCTTCGAAAAGAAGGACGAACAGGACGGGTAAGACACCTCTGCGCCGGGCCGAGCCTGAACACCCCGAGCCCGCCGCCGTACCGAGCCGGCCGCGGGAGCGGCCGGGGGCGCTATTCGGCCGTGGCACACTCCATCGCGTGACGAGGCCGCCGGGAGCTTCCGCTCCCGGCTCGAACGTCATTGCTCGAACGGCGCTGCTCGCAAAAAAAAGCGCCGGGGCCGAATCCCTCCCGGACGGCCCCGGGCGCCGCAATCTCCCCCGGATTTTACCTCGGTGCCGCTTACTTTCCCATCACGGCACCACTCAGGCGCTACTCACCCCTTCCCGCGTTCCGCGCGGGTCTCCCGCTACAACGAAGCATTGGTATGACGAAGGGCGGCAGAAGTCAGAAGTGAGAGTTCCGGCGCCAATCGTTCCCACACACGCTTATACTATACGCGAAAAACCGCATTTGTCAACCCAAGGCGGGCGCTATTTTTTTACGATTTTGGGTGTTTCCGGCTCACGCACCGCTGCTCTTCCACCCCAGAACCACGATTTGCGGCCCGTCGGCGGGCGTTTCGACCGGCCCCACAGGCAGCCGCAACTCGTTCGTTTGGAGCCTGGTGGCTATCGGCAGACCTTTCAGCATGGCCTCAACCGGCTCCAGGCGAATGGTCAGCACCTCGGTCTGAAAGTGTATCGGGATGATTGCCCGGCGTGGGGCGATCTGTCGGATGACCGTCCGGGCCTCGCTCGGCAGGAGGGTGTACACCCCGCCCGCCGGGACCAGCAGAACGTCCACGTCCTCCACCGCCTCGACCTGCTCGTCCGTCAGGACGTGTCCCAGGTCGCCGCAGTGCACGATCCGCATGCCGCCCGTATCGATGAGGACCAGGTTGTTGAGGCCGCGTTTGCCGCCGCGGACCTCATCGTGCCACGTGCCGACGCTCCGGATTCGGACGTCGCCGACCGTCTCGTCGATGGCGGCCCACTGGCCGTCGGCCGTCAGCCCGCGGAACACGCTGGGGTTGCCCGGCACGCCATCGACGTTCGCGTGGTCGTAGTGGTTGTGCGTGGTGACCACCACGTCGGGCCGGATGTCCGGCAGACGATACCCGATGGACTCATCGAACGGGTCCACCATGACGGTAACGCCTGCGGGGGAGGTAATCGTGACGCACGCCTGGCCGTGCCACCGGATCGTAACGGTGTCGCTGGACATGATTGACCGCCTCTTCTGTTGGGTCCGAGTTGCTTACGGTCGTGCTATGCCATATATTTATACGGTCGACACCGGCAAGGCGCGGAAGGTTTCGGAGAAACCGTACGTGTTTAGCAGGGTGGCACGGCCACGCGCAGCGTGACCGTGTGCTCCTCGGCGCGGCGGTGCGTCATGTGCGGTTCTGCGCCGCTCAGTCGCCGCCGGAGCCATCCTCCACGAGCGTCCGTCGCAGGCTGCGGACGGCCACGAGCACCAGCCCGATCACCGCCACGCCGAGCACCACGTACAGCACCCACTGGTTCCGCACGATCCAGGGATGAGGCGGGAGGGCTTCGCGCGTCGCGATGAACCGCGGATTGTGCCGGACGCCGCCCAGGCGGGCATCGACCGCTTCAGCGCGGGTGATGTGGGCAAACGTCTTGGCGTAATCGTACCGCGGGGCGCGGGCCGCCGGGTTGCCGTAGAAGAGTCGATAGCGGCGGCCGCTTGCGAACGGGAAGAACACGTAGCGCGGCCTTCCGTAAACGACGATTCGCGTGATGGCAAGCGGCGGGTCGTCGCCGCTGTGGATGCGGACGTGGACGTATCGCCCGAACGTCTCGCCGAACTCTATCTCCAGCCGCTCCTCGTTGTACCGCTTCGTCCGGTAGCGGAAGACGACGCCGCTGCCCGCGTGCTTCGGCATCTTCGATTTGTTGCCGACGTCGATCCGCACCGGCCTTGAGAAGTTCTCGTCGGTCGTCTCGATCCGGATCTTGCTGACCGGCAGATGCTTCGCCCAGAGGTCCAGCCTGTACCACGTTTCGGCCTCGTGCATGATCGCGGTCCGGCTGGCGACGGTGCGCTCGACCAGAAGGGGCAGGTCGCCCGTCTCGGCCGTCGTCTCCTGGAAGACGGTCGCACCGGTGAGATCGATGGGCTCGGCGCCCGCCGGCGCGCCGACCACGACCCGCAGGTACCGCATCCGCGCGTCGGGAAACGAGACCTTGGTGAACCGCTTCCGCACGGTCTTGAACCGCTTGGCCACGTCGCCGGTGAAGGCGAAGATGGCCCCGTCGGACCGGAGCGTCTTCCAGGTCTTGGCGTCGTCGGACCCCTCGACCGTGACGGGGCAGCGGAAGTTCTCGGCGGGCGTCTCGATCTTGACGCGGTTCGTGACGGGGGGCTCCGAGCCCAGGTCGAGCGTCAGTTCCGACGCCTTCTTGCCGCGCTTCGCCACGTTCAGGACGCGCGCTTCGCGCTCCTCGATGTGGATCTGCGGCTTCGTGGGGACGTGCACCGCGTAACCGATGTCGTCGGCTTCGCCGCGCAGCAGTCGAAGGTCCTGGAGGCCCGGCCCTGCGGCACGGTCCCAGACCTGCTTGTCGAGCGCGACCCGCGCATGGTCGCCGGCGGCGCCCTCGGCCACCTTGATATCGCGGAAGGTGCGCCACGCCTCCGGGTCGAAGTCGGCGCGCGCCGCCGCGGCCGCCAAGGCCATCAGCCCAACCAGGCACGCCGCCGTTGCGTTATGCCGTTTCATCGGAGGTCTCCTTCTCACTCATCCGTTTCAGCCTCGTCCGTCTCGGCGGGGAAGATGATGTGGCGGTACTTGTGGTACAAGAGCGACGCCGCCAGCAGCAACATCCCGAGCCCGACGAACGAGAGGATCCGCCACATGGCTTCCAGCCGCGACAGGTCCAGCAGCATGACCTTGGCAAGCGTCCCGCCCAGGATCACCAGGGCGAGGATGCGCAGCAGTTTGCTTCGCCGCCGTATCCCCGCCCCAAGCAACACCAGCGCGTACAGCGCGTAGCCCACCGACAGCGTCGCGTGCCGCGCGTACCATGCGTGCAGTTCCTGCCGGGGGAACCACGCCTCGGCATGGGCGTCCCAGAAATCCTGGGCCTCGAGCGTGAAGCACCCCAGGACCACCAGGTGCACGAGGACCGCGACGGCCGGCCCGACGTACTTTCTCTCCGGGGCGATCTGCGGGGAGTGCCGCAGGTATCCGATGACGGTCAGGGCCATGGCGGCAATCAGGAGCAGAAACGCCACGCCGCGCGGCTGCCAGAGGATCGTGTCGTAGGCGCGATCGTCCGCAAAGGCGGCTGCAAGCAGCAGGATGATCGCCACGCCCATCGCCGCCAGGCCGACGATGCGATGGGCGGGGCTCCGGATCCAAAAGCCCCGCATCATCACCAGGCCCGCCATGACGGCAAAACCCGCCGCCGTCAGCGAGTGCAGCGACGTGTCGGACAGGTACGCGTTTACCTCAGCGACCATGTGATCGCTCGCGCGGAACAGTTCCGTCAGGTACAGCCCCAGAACGACGCCCAGGGCGAGCAGTTCGTATGTGATGGCCATGCGGCGCGCACCCAGGGCGGGGCGCGTCGCGTACCGCGATACGACCGCCGCTACCGCCAAGCAGCCCGCCACGGCGGCAAACGCTGCGCCGACCTGGTTCCAGGCGGCCACGAACTTCAGTTGAGGCAGATGTTCCTGGGCGATGCTGAGCACGACGAACGATGCGGCAAAGGCCACCAGCGCCATCGCGTGGTGAAACGCGCGGCGAAGAACCGCCACCAGGCCCACGGCCACAAGGCCGTACACGGCCAGGCCCGTCGCGAGAAGGGCGTCGCGGAGCCAGGCAAGGTCGCCCAGTTGCTGCCAGAGGTCGGCGGGGCTCTGCTTGCGAAGGGCGGCGCCGGCGTCCGCGTGCCACCGACCCACTTCGACGCCGATGAGAACCATCAGGACGACGTGCGCCAGGCCCGCCGCCACCGTCACGGCCACGCCCTCGGCCGGTTTCTTGTCCTCGGCCCGCCGGTAGAACCATGCCGACAGGGCCATCGCCAGGCCGACCACCGCGAAGGTCGCCGTCCGGGCGTTCAGAACGAGCATGCCCTTCGTGTCCCACGCCTCCTTGGCGAACCAGGCCAGTGCGATGACCGACGCCGCATGCACCAGCAGGCCGACCGACCGCAGCCGCCAGTCCTTCAGGCGCACCCCGAGCCAGAACAGGACCGCCGCCTCGGCCCCCCACGCCATGGGAATCCAGATGCCTTCCAACTGGATCGGAATCGCCAGCGTCACAAGGCCCAGCGCCTGCGCCAACTGGAGCAGAACGAACCGCGCCTGGACGGGCGCCCACTTGCGGATCGCCAGGCCCTCAAGCAGGTAGATCGCACCCAGCACCACCGCCGCCGGCCCCAGCCAGTGGTGATAGTCCGCGCGCAGCAAAATGTACAGGCCGGCGAAGTACGCCACGACGTTGATGACCGTGACCGGCAGGTCCAGCCGCGACGGGTCGCGCCTGCCCGGCAGGTGATACACGAGCGACAAGACGAAGTACATCGCCCACAGAACCGTCATGTACGTGACGATGAAGGCGAGTTTCTCGGTCGCAACGCCGCCGTGATAGTAGTGGGAATACAGCCACACGCAGACGTTGAGGATCGTCCCGCCGAGCGCCAGCAGGTTCAGCACGCGCCACTTCTTGAAGTACGCCACCGCCAGAACGCCACCGTTCACCGCCACCAGGTAGAGGAACAGGATGTGCCCCGGATCGCGGTCGGGCCGGATCACCAACGGCCCCGCCAGGCCGCCCACCAGCGACAGGATCGCGACAGCCAGACTCGCGTACCGGACCGACAGCAGGATCGCCACCGCCGTCGCGACGATCATGAGTGTCCACGCGGCGGGTTCCGGGATGATGTGGAACCGGGCCCACGCCGCATAGACGGCGAAGTACTCCAGCGCCAGCCCGCCGCCCGTCAGCACCCGCGAGAGGGCCTGGAACTTCTTGCGCTCGTACACCTCTCCCGCAACGAGGAACGCCAGCCCGCCGAGCGCGAGCAGGCTGACCTGGAAGTACCCCCGGCGGCCGAACCAGCCTTGCTCGTGCGCGTGGGCCGCGAACAGGGCCGCGCCGATCAGGAACACCACGATGCCCGCCACTGCCAGGCCCTTCAGGCCGATCCACTCTTCCCAGCGGATGGGCTCTCGCGCGGGCTTGGGCGGCAGCGGAGGCGCCGCGGCCGGCTCGGGCGGAGAGGGAGGCGCCGGCACTTCGGCCCCAGCGGCAGGGGGTGCGGCCGCCGGGGGCGGTGGCGCCTCGGGTTGCGGCAGCGCTGCGGCGGTCGGCGCGGCACGGGCCTGGTCCGTCAGACGCCGGGCGAGGTCCCTGGCCTCCCGGCGAGCGCGGAGGGCAATGACCAGGGCGACGATCGCGATGGGCAGGGCGACCGCCAGTGCCAGCAGGACGAACACCCCGAAACAGATGAAGAAGCCTTCGTCCATCGGGCGGCCCTCGAGTGACCCTGCGCTCGACCCGACAACTGTAAGGGCGCAGCGCGAGCGTCGCCAGAAAAAACCGCGGCGAAAGCGGTTCGAGCCCGCCGCGGAAGCGGCGGGGCACGTTCACCGGCGGTGGCACGTGCCACGGCAGATGCGGATGCCCGGCGGCTTCCGCCGCCGGCTCGAACAGCGGCGGGCTCGAAAGACGACCAAAAACAAGCCCCGGGCCCGTCGGTCCGGGGCTTCTCAGCGCTGCTGGGGGGTCGCTGAGGAGGAGTAGCCAAGCGGCTTTATTCCTCGCCGCGTTATGTTTTCTTTTGCGGTCTCCTTGATTCGGCCGCGGGCGAGGGCCGTCCCGCACCCATCGGTACGCCCGACGCGCCCTCGCGCCCGCCCACGATGCACGCCCCGGCCGATCCAGTACGGATCCCTGGCCGTAAAGCCCGTTTGTTACGGGCGGGCCGTATGGACCGGCGCCCAGCAACCGCCTGCGCCCAACGCCGGCCGCGGAAGCACATCGCACTGCCACCACAGTCAACCATGCGCACGATAGGGCCTTTGTCAAGTCACGGACACAGAACCGCCTGCAAGGAGCGGCCGGGCCGGCTGTAACCGCCTTTGCGAAAAAGGCTTAGGGCCGCCCTGCCACGCCCGGCGCTCCCGCCGCAAGACACACCTCCCTGCACGACACACTCGAAAACCGGCGGAAAAAACTTGCCGCCGGAGCCTGCCCGCACAAGTCACCAGAAGGCTTCCGCGTGGTGGCCTTCCCAGGCCACCACGCATGATTTGGAGCGTCCCGCGGCGGCCTGGGAAGGCCGCCGCGCGGTTCGTGCAACAGGCTCGCCGGGACCGTTTTCAGAGAAACCGGGAACCAGGGCCAACCCGCAGGCGTCCAAAGCGGTGCATTCGCTCCGAAAACGAACGGACCTGGTAAGGAGACGGTCAATGCGCAGGATACGAATCGTGGTGGTGGCGGCCGCCGTGGCGATGGCGGCGCTTGCGGCTCCGGCGGCAGGGCGGATCAAACTGGCCACGCTGCCCGTGCGCGAACGCGTCGAGATCCAACTCGAAAACCCCAAGGCCACGCTGGTCGAGGAGGAGCGCGTGGTGACGCTCCTTAAGGGGACGAACCACATCGACTTCTCGTGGACCAACACGCGGATCGACAAATGGACGATCCTGTTTCGCCCGCTCGTACCGGGCGACGCCGTCCGGGTCATCCACCAGTCGTACCCGCCGGGCGAGAACGCCCTGGTCTGGGAGGTCTTCGCCGAGAACGCCGGCCCCGTGCGGGTGCGGATCTCCTACATCCTGGGGAACCTGCGGCGGACGTTCAGTTACCGTGCCACGGCCGAGCACGACGAGAAGAGCCTGACGCTGCGCAAGTACATGCGTGTCTGGAACTTCTCGGGCGAGGAGTTCGGCGTCTCGAGCGTCTACGCCGGCTTCGGCGACGTCTTCGCCAAAGAGATGGGCCTTCAGGAGTCGAAGGAGATGCTCATCGCCAAGTTCCTCCAGGTGCCCATCGCCAAGAAGTTCGTCTTCAACTGGCGCACGGGCCAACCCGTGCCCGACGAGCCGAACCAGCGGTACGTCACCATGCAGTACGTCCTCGTGAACGACGAGGCGCACCGGCTGGGCAAGTTCCCCCTCCAGTACGGCAAGGTCCGCATCTTCCAGAAAGACTCACGCGGCGGCGAGGCGTTCACCGGCGAGGACTGGGGCAAGTTCACACCCGTCGACGACGAGATGAAACTGTACCTGGGCCTCGCGCGCGACATCACGGTGGAGCGAACCTTCCAGCGTCAGGAGCGGCACCGCGTGCGCGGCAATTTGTATCACCTGGAGACCATCGTCCAGTACAAGATGCAGAACTTCAAGAAGGATCCTGTGATCCTCGATATCGAAGAGGATATGAATGCGATCCGCAACGAGATGCTCCGCAAGTTCTCGATGGCCAGCGACCGCGACGCCCAATGGGAACTGGCCGGGAGGACCACCGATAAAGGCAAGGTCGAACGCAAAAGCGCCCGCAAGGTCGAACTGCACATCCCCCTGCCTGCCGCACCGAAGGAGGCCGACCAGAAACCCGAGGAGGTCATCTTCCTGCTGCACCTCTGGTTCCGGAACGAATGGTGAGCCGCCGGCGAAGGAGAAACATGCCATGAAACGCGTACTTGTGATTGCCACCGCGCTGGCCATCCTCTCCGGCCCCAGCGCGCTCGCCCGCGACATCGACCTGGTGACACTGCCGCCGCGCGACGCCGTCCAACTGACGATCTACAACTCCGAGGACCTGACGTTGGTGAAGGAGACCCGCAGCATCACCTTCAAGCGCGGCGTCAACCGCCTGCAGTTCTCGTGGGCGGGCACGCTCATCGACCCGACGAGCGTGTACCTGAGGCCGCTGGAGCACGAGGACCAGATCGAGGTGCTCGACACGACCTTCCCCGGCGACCGGCCGCAGGTCCTCATCTGGAACGTCGAGTCGGCCTTCGAAGGGCAGGTCAAGGTCGAGGTCTCCTACTTCACGTCCGGCATCTCGTGGTCGGCCGACTACGTCATGATCACCGACGCCGCCGAGACGCAAAGTTCCTTCGACGGCTACGTGACGGTGGTAAACCGTTCGGGCGAGGACTACGAAGGGGCGCAGGTGCGGCTGGTCGTGGGCGTGGTGAACCTGGTCGAGAAGATCGCCCAACTGGCTCAACGGCCCCCCGCGGGCACTGGCAGACGGTTGGGGGATCGGAAGGAAGCCTTGAAGAGGGCCTTTGCGGCGGCCGAATACACCACCGGCGTTGCCGCCGCGCCCGCCGCCAAACCGGTCGCCACACCGAAGATCGTCAAGGAAGGCCTCTCGGAATACTTCATCTTCACGGTCGAGGGCGCCCAGACCGTCAAGAACGGCTGGTCGCAGCGCATGGTCTCGTTCCGGGCGCGCGAGGTGCCGTTTGAGATCCTCTACCGTTATCGCGCGCATCAGTACGGCCCGCGGCCCGTGCGGTTCTTCATCCTGGCGAACGACACCGAGCACAAACTGGGCGAGTCGCCCCTGCCGGACGGCGTCATCCGCGTCTTTCGCGATAACGGCCGCGACGGCCTCAACTACTTTACCGCCCAGAAGACCAAGTACATCCCCATCAAGGAGAAGATCGAACTGAACGTCGGCACGGACGACCAGGTCGTGTACGAGCGCCTGGTGCTGGACGTGGCGCGCAGCGAGTTCCAATACGATCACTCGCCGCCGCGCGTCGTCGGGTGGGACGAGACCCGCTCCTGGCAGGAGGAAGTGCGCAACTACCGCGCGGGGCCCATCACGATCGAGATCCGCCACGTGCTCCGGGGCGACGTGGAGTTCTCGGCCGAGGCGGTCGAAGGCCTGAAACTCTACGACTACCGCACGCCGGAGTACACGATGACGATCCCTTCGCGCAAGCCCACCAAGTGGGTCACCGACGGCACGTTCCACCTGGGACGCAACGCAGAACAGAACCGCGTCCGGCTGAAAGAGGACTGAGCCATGAAAAAGGCACTTTGGATCGCGTTCAATTGAGGGCAGAGAGGTGAAGCGATGAAAAGAGCGATATGGGTTGCGATTGTGGTGGCTCTGGCCGCTTCCCGCGCCGGCGCCGCGGCGCCGGTCGAGGAAGGCGCGCTGGCCAGGATGCCCGTCAAGGAAGTCACGGTGTTCAAGGACGGGCACGCGTTCGTTCTCCACGAGGGTAGCGTATCGACCGACGGGGCGGGCAGCGTCGTCCTGGATTACGTGCCGACGCCCATCGTCGGGACGTTCTGGGCCTACGCGGCGGATGCGAAGGCGAAACTCACCGGTGTCGTTTCCAGCCGGCGCGTGGTGTCGGTGGAACGGACGGCCCTTTCGATTCGGGAACTGGTCGAGGGCAACGCCGGCGCCAGGGTCCGCATCAAGGAGCAGGGCCAGACGACCCCGTACGAGGCGACGGTATTGTGGATTCCGACCCGCACGACGGAGGAACTCGGCCGATCGAGCCCGCCCGGAACGCCTGAAGCGCTGCCGGAGCGAGGCAACCTGGTCCTGCTGAAGGTGGCCGAGGGCGTCAAGGCCGTGCCGGTCGACCGCATCGAGGAGATGACGTTCCTCGAGAATCCGAAACCGGGAATCGCGCGCGAGGAGTTCCGCAACGTCCTCACGTTCAAACTCGATTGGGCCGGGGGCAAGGCCGAGAAAAGCGCGAAGGTCGGCATGGTGTACGTCCAGCGCGGCATCCGGTGGATTCCGAACTACCGCGTCGAGATCGACGGCAAAGGCAATGCAAAATTCGAACTTCAGGCGACGCTGATCAATGAACTGGCGGACCTGGATGGCGTCCGGGCGCACCTGGTGATCGGCGTGCCGCGGTTCGCGTTCGAGGAGACGCCGGACCCCATTTCGCTCCAGGAGGCGGTCGCGCAACTGTCGTCGAGTTTCCGGCGTGACAGCCGGACCGCCTACGCTTTTTCCACCGCCATCATGAGCCAGATGGCGGCGCCCGTCCGCCGGGCGCGGCCGGCGCCGGAGGCGGGACGCGTGATGGACCTGGGGCCCGACATCGCGGCCTCCGGCAAGAACGAGGACCTGTATGTCTTCACGCTGGAGAACGTGACGCTGAAGAAGGGCCAGCGGATGGTCGTCCCGGTGGCCGAGTTCACGCTGAAGTACCGCGACGTGTTCGTGCTGGATTTGCCTTTCGGTCCGCCGCCCGAGATTCGCCGGAACCTGAACAACCAACAGCAGGCGGAACTGGCGAAACTGTTCCACGCGCCGAAGGTCAGGCACAAGATCCGGCTCCAGAACACGGCGACGTGCCCCCTGACGACGGCGCCGGCACTCATCCTGCGCGAGGGACGCATCGTCGCCCAAGGCATGATGACCTACACGGCCGTTGGGGCATCGAGTGACCTGGAACTGACGACTGCCATGGATATTAGTGTCAAGAAGCAGGACACCGAGGCCGGCCGTACGCCCAACGCCGTCAGGTGGGGCAACTACTCGTACGCCCGCGTTGACCTCGCCGGCGAGATTCACCTGGCGAACCACCGCGACAAGCCCGTCGTGCTGGAAGTCAGCCGGTCCGTGCTCGGCCACATCGACTCCGCGACGAACGAGGGTACGATCACGCATCTCGGGCGGCACGAGAGCGGCTGGTTCGCCACCGGCGGATATCCGTTCTGGTGGGGCTGGTACAATTGGCCCCACTGGTGGTACCACTTCAACGCCGTCGGCCGGGTGACCTGGAAGATTGAACTCGAGCCTGGCAAGAGCGTGGACCTGAAGTACACGTGGCATTACTTCTGGCGTCACTGACGAACGGACGCCGGCGCAAGAATGGGAGCCGTCTGATGCGACAACTCGTTCGAATGATTCCCGTCATAGTCGCGCTTGCGGCGGCCGGTCTCGCCCACGCCCGCGACATCGATCTGGTGACACTGCCGCCGCGCGACGCGGTGCAACTGACGATCTACAACTCGGAGGACCTGACGCTGGTGAAGGAGGTCCGCAGCATCACCTTCAAGCGCGGCGTCAACCGCCTGCAGTTCTCGTGGGCGGGCACGCTCATCGACCCGACGAGCGTGTACTTCCGCCCGCTCCAGCACGAGGACCAGATTGAGGTCCTCGACACGACCTTCCCCGGCGACCGGCCGCAGGTCCTCTTCTGGAACATCGAGTCGGCCTTCGAGGGGCAGGTCAAGGTCGAGGTCTCCTACTTCACCTCCGGCATCTCGTGGTCGGCCGACTACGTCATGATCACCGACGCCGCCGAGACGCAAAGTTCCTTCGACGGCTACGTGACGGTCGTCAATAACTCCGGCGAGGACTACGAGGGGGCGCAGGTGCGGCTGGTCGTGGGCGTGGTGAACCTTGTCGAGAAGATCGCCGACCTCGCCAGGCGGGGCATCCCTGTGCCGGAGGGGAAGGCCAAGGAAGTGCGCCACCGCGCACTCCGGGGGGCCATGGACGAGGCCGAGAAACCAGCCAAAGCCCCTGGCGAGGCTGGCGCCAAACGCCCCCCGAAGATCGTCAAGGAAGGACTCAGCGAATACTTCATCTTCACGGTCGAGGGCGCCCAGACGGTCAAGAACGGCTGGTCGCAGCGGATGGTCTCGTTCCGGGCGAGCGAGGTGCCGTTTGAGATCCTCTACCGTTATCGCGCGCATCAGTACGGTTCGCGTCCCGTGCGGTTCTTCATCTTGGCGAACGACACCGAGCACAAACTGGGCGAATCGCCGCTGCCCGACGGCATCATCCGCGTGTTCCGCGACAACGGCCGCAACGGTCTGAACTACTTCACGGCCCAGAAGACCAAGTACATCCCCATCAAGGAAAAGATCGAACTGAACGTCGGCGCCGACGACCAGATCGTGTACGAGCGGCTGGTGCTGGACGTGGCGCGCAGCGAGTTCCAATACGATCACTCGCCGCCGCGCGTCGTCGGGTGGGATGAGACGCGCTCCTGGCAGGAGGAAGTGCGCAACTACCGCGCGGGACCCATCACGATCGAGATCCGCCACGTGCTCCGGGGCGACGTCGAGTTCTCGGCCGAGGCGGTCGAAGGCCTTAAACTCTACGACTACCGCACGCCCGAGTACACGATGACGATCCCCTCGCGCAAGCCCACCAAGTGGGTCACCGAGGGGACGTTCCACCTGGGCAAGAATCAGGAGCAGAACCGCGTCCGGCTGATCGGCAACTGACCGTTAGCCGCGGGACTTGTCCCGCGCGTGTTGCGCCACCCAAGTCGGTGTCGAAGAACCCCCTTCCATTTCCCGCTCACCAGGTTATACTCCCTCGACTCCCGCGCCGACGACCGTCGGCCTGCGGCAGGTAAACGCCACCACTAACCAGGATGGGGAAGGAGACGCCAGATGCCGCTGTGCCCGTTGCGACAGATCCTCGATGAGGCCCGAAAGGGCGCCTACGGCGTAGGCGCATACAACGTCAACAACATGGAACAGATCCAGGCCATCATGCAGGCCGCCCGGGATACCGCCTCGCCACTCATCATTCAGGCCAGCCGCGGGGCCCTCCAGTACACCAACTTCACCTACCTGAAGCACCTGATGATGGCAGCCGTCGAGGACAACCCCGACCTGCCCATCGCCCTGCATCTCGACCACGGGCCGGACCTCGACCTCTGCAAGAGAGCCATCGAAATCGGCTTCACGAGCGTCATGATCGACGGCTCAATCGACTACGATACCGAGACGCCCGACGGCAAGCACCCGCCGCGCAGCCTCCAGGACAACATCCGCGTCACGAGGGAGGTCGTCGATTACGCACACTCGCGCGGCGTCAGCGTCGAGGGCGAACTCGGCACGCTCGGAGGCATCGAAGAGGATACCAAGACCGACCACGTCCTCCTGACCGACCCCGACGAGGTCCAGCAGTTCTGCGAGCACACCGGCGTCGACGCCCTCGCCCTGGCCATCGGCACCAGCCACGGCGCCTACAAGTTCAAACACGAGCCCACGCTGGCCATGGAACTCATCAGCGAGTGCCGCCGGCGCGTCCCCGAGACCGCACTCGTCATGCACGGCTCATCCAGCGTGCCGAAGGAACTCGTGGACGAGATCAACAAGTACGGCGGCAACATGCCCGGCGCCATGGGCGTGCCGATTCCGGCCATCCAGGAGGGCATCCGGCGGGGCATCCAGAAGGTCAACGTCGATACCGACGGGCGGCTGGTCGTCACGGGCACCGTCCGCCGCGTCTTTGCTGAGAAGCCGGGCGAGTTCGACCCGCGCAAGTACCTCGGCCCGGCACGCGAGGCCCTCGCCAAACTCATCGCCTCGAAGATGCGCGATTTCGGCACCGCCGGCCACGCCTCCGACTACCAGCCCAAGACGCTCGACGAGATGAAGGCCTTCTACGCCGGCCAGGGCTGAGCGATTGCATCAACAACATGCGCGGCGGGTCTCCCGACCCACCGCGCTTCACTCCCCCTTATTCGCCCCCGACGCCGCCACCAGCCGGCACGCCTCGAGCCACGAGTCGATGCTCTCGCCGGCGTCGGCCCACCAGCCGTCAACCACCTCGAACGTCATGGTGCCCGCTTGGACGTAATGGTTGTTGACGTCGGTGATCTCGAGTTCCCCCCGGGCGCTCGGCTTAAGGCGCGGAATGATGTCGAACACGTCGGGCGGGTACATGTACAGGCCGATGACCGCCAGGTTCGTCTTGGGTTCGGCGGGCTTCTCGACGATTCTCGCGATCCGCCCGCCTTCGACTTCGGCGATGCCGTACGCCTGCGGATTCGGCACCTCCTTCAGAAACACCCGCGCGCCTTGCGCCTGCTTCTCGAACGTCCCGGCGGCCGCGCGGATGGTCCGCTCCAGGATATTGTCGCCCAGGACGACGCACACCTTGTCGGGGTCGACGAACTCGCGTGCCAGGCCGAGCGCCTCGGCGATGCCGCCCTCGCCCTTCTGATACGCATAGTGCAGGCGGCTCAGGCCGAACTCCTCCCCGTTTTCGAGCAGGCGGATGAAGTCGCCCGCCGCGTTGCCCCCCGTCACGATCATGATGTCGGTAATCCCCGCCGCAACGAGGCACTCGATAGGGTAATAGATCATCGGCTTCGAATAGACGGGCAGCAGGTGCTTGTTGGTGATCTTGGTAAGCGGCTGCAGCCGCATGCCCAACCCGCCCGCCAGAATGACGCCTTTCATGGCAACCCTCCGTAACCGCCTGGCCCGAGAATACTCTATCGGCCCCCCCCCGCGCGGTCAACTGTGGCCTCACGCCCGGCGCGCCGGGTGCGAACCGCACATTATCGCTTTGCTGTGACATAATCGCTGTGGCGTGGCACCGGGGCAAGATCGCCCTTGACATGAGGGCGGGTGTGGGTGTCGCCGGAACTGCCTTGGACTGATCGTTGCATCCCCGATTGCGGCGCGGCATAATTGTTGGCGGCAACTGCTGATGGGAAAGGCCCTTCTCAAACTGCCTGGAGGCGGTTCATGGGCAAATGGAAACACCCCGGCGGCAAACTGCGTGAGGAGGGCTCAGAGTCCCTCTCCGAGGCCGAACTCCTGGCCATCCTTATCTCCACCGGCATGCCGGGCAAGAGCGCCGAGCAGATTGCGGGCGAGGTGCTTGCCGAATACGGGTCGCTGGCAGGCCTTGCCGGGCGGCCCCTTGAGGAACTTCTGCGGTTCAAGGGATTGTCGGACGTGAAGATCATCCGCATTGCGGCCGCGCTTGAGATCGGCAGACGCTTGAGGGCCCAGTGATGGCCAAGAAGTCCAAACTCACCGAGAAGGCTTCGCGCATGCCCGACCTTGAGGCACTCGGCAAGGAACTGGCGATCCACGAGTACCTTGAGAGCATCCCTACCATCAACAGCGAGGCGGCGAAGTCCCACCGGTTCACCCTCTTGCTCAACAGCCTGTTTGGGGTACAGCCCGGCTTCATCGAAGACTACGTTAAGGGGATTGAGACGTACCTCAAGGCCAAGGGGAAGGACCGCATCCATCGCGGCCGGGCCGACCAGTTGTCCGGCAGCCTCATCATCGAGTTTGAGAAAGACCTGACCAAAGCCGCAAAGGTTGACGAGGCCGAAGGCCAACTCAAGCGGTACACCGCGTGTGCATGGTCTCAGGAGCCGCCCGGCGGCCGGAACAAGTACCTCTGTCTGGCAACGGACGGCCTGCAATTCAGGGCCTATGCTCCCATCGCTGAAGACCCCAGCAAGCAGGCCGTTGAACCGGACGAGATCACCCTGAATCTGCTTGAGGACTTCGACGCCCCCAAGATCGTCCAGCGTGACGGCTGGGAGGAGTTCTACTTCCTCCTCGACCGCTACCTCCTGCGCAAGACGATACTCCACCCAACCAGCGATCACATCGTCAAAGACTTCGGCCCGAACAGCCACGCCTTCCAGGTAGTGGCTGACGCGCTGGTGCGCGTATGGCGGGAGGTCCAAGACCACTCCGATTACAGCGTTCTCTATGAGGCGTGGGACAAGTATCTCCGTATCGTATACGGCACGTCCCAGGCCGATGAGGAACTCTTCGTCCGGCACACGTACCTTGCGACGCTCGCCAAGTTGATGGTCTGGTCACGGCTCGCGGGCCGGCATGATCGCCCCAACGACGGTGACCTTATTGACATCTTGGAGGGCACTTACTTCAGGGACGGGCTCCGCATCGAGAACTTCCTTGAAGAGGACTTATTCTCCTGGATCGCCCGCAAGGAAACCAAGCAGACGGCCATCGAGACGGCCCGACTGCTCTTGGGCCTGCTCGGCGACTACAACTTGCGCGAAATCTCCGAAGACGTTCTCAAGGCCCTTTACGAAGAACTGGTCGATCCGGTTACGAGGCACGATCTCGGCGAGTACTACACGCCAGACTGGCTCGCCCACCGAATCGTTCGGAGATTGCTTGAGCCGAGCCCCGAGTCCACCGTTTTAGACCCGGCGTGCGGGTCGGGAACGTTCCTCTACATGGCCATCCGCGAGAAACGCCGCCTCCTCGGCGACTCCATGAAGACGCTGACGCATGTTCTCTCCGGCGTCGTGGGGCTGGATATTCACCCTCTCGCGTGCATCATTGCTAAGGCCAACTACGTCCTTGCCCTCGGCGACCTGATGACCAAGAGGCGGCGAAGGGTCGCCATCCCGGTGTATCTCGCCAACAGCATCCGGCCGCCGGAGCGCGAAGTGCGACGGCAACTCTGGCACAAGGTAGAATGCTATCGCACGAGCATCGACGATCGTGAGACGCACATTCCGGCGTCGCTCATCACAGACCCGGACAAGTACGACCTTGCCATCGAGGCCGCCCGTGACTTCGCCGTCCACTCCAAGGAGAAAGAGGTTAACGCGAAAGCATTCGGCACGTTCCTCAAGCGGCAGCATCCCGGGCTTCTGGATGATGAGGATGAAGTGGGCGTGTTGTTTTCAGTTGCTCATGCGTTGAAGAAGATCATCAAGGCCCGCCGCGACACGATTTGGGTGTTCGTCCTGAAGAACATCTACAGGCCGCTGTTTCTCAGGGAGCAATTCGACATCATCGTCGGCAATCCACCTTGGCTTTCCTACCGCTACGTTGAGCAGCCGGATTACCGCGACTTTCTGAAGTACCAGATCACGAAGACCTATGGCCTCGTCGTGGGACGAGCGAACCTGGTTACCCATCTGGAACTCGGCACACTGTTTCTCGTCCGGTCTGCCGACCTCTACCTCAAGCCCGAAGGCAAGATCGGCTTCGTCCTCCCGAAGAGCATCTTCAGCGCCGACCAGCACGACGCCCTCCGGCGTGGCAAGATCAAGCGAGTGCATCTGAAGACCACGGAACTCTGGGACTTAGAGGGGATTTCGCCGCTTTTCAAGACGACCGCCGCGGCCGTGTACATTGGCGAGAAGAAGAAAGGGAAGGTGGAGGGGCCGATTCCCGGTGAGATCATGGCCGGGGAACTGCCTTTCCGAAACGCTGGCTTGGACAAGGCGGAAGACAGACTCTCATGCCAGAGTGCGTCCTTCAGTCTTTCGGAAATGGGGGAGAGTTCGTTTTGGTCGCCAGGGAAGCGCCTCAAACTGGACGGCAGTGTTTATCGGGGTCGGTTCCGTCAAGGGGCGTCGATTGTCCCGCGATGCTTCTGGTTCGTTGACGTTCGCTCTTCGGACTTGGGCTATGATGAGGCCCTCCCACCCTTGGCGTCCTCAGCATACGCGCGCAACTCGGCTAAGAAGCCTTACAAGGACTGTGTCATCGAAGGGGCCGTGGAGAGCAAGTTCGTTTACGCGACCTTGTTGCCAGCAGATATGGTTCCTTTCGGCATCTTGTGTCTCAGGCCGATAGTCCTTCCCCTTCTCAAAAGATGGAATACTTTCTATCTTCAAGACGCGGACAAGGCTCGCCGGGAAGGGTACGTTCACCTGGCAGGCTGGCTCGACCGCGCCCAGGCCGAGTGGAAAAAACGTCGGGGCGAGAAGGCGAAGAACATGACCTCCCTGGAGCGACTCAACTATCAGAGGCTGCTCACCGGGCAGGACCCAAAAGCATCTTATCGCGCTCTTTATTGCACTTCTGGTACGCATGTGTGTGCCTGCGTAGTTCGGAAGATGGACCTTCGCAGAAGCCTTCGTGGCGGGCTGGAGCCGCAGGACTTTGTTGCCGACACGAAGACCTATCATCTGGAAACTGATAGTGCAGAGGAGGGCCAGTATCTGTCTGCCTTTCTGAACGCCCCTGCGGTTGACAAGATCATCAAGGAGGCTCAGTCTCGGGGTCTATGGGGGGCGCGTGACATCCATAAGAAGGTTCTCGACCTGCCGATCCCGCAGTTCGGCGGAGAGGTGGCGGACCACTGCCGGCTCGCCGAGATCGGCAAGGCGTGCGCGAAGAAGGTGCGGAGGTGGGTCGCGTCGGGCGGCCCGGGGAAGACCAAGAGCATCGGCGTCCTGCGCCAGCGGGTCCGCCAGATGCTCTCCAAGGAACTCGCCGAGATCGACTCCATCGTGAAGCCGATGCTCAGACTCTAGGCTCTGCGCGAGGGGGATAATCAATGGCGGAAACCAGGGTTGATCTAAAGCACCTCCTTGAGGACATCCGCGACAGTTATCCGTGCCCCGTCGAGGAGGCGATCCTGACGGAACTTATCGCCAACGCCCTCGACTCGGGCTGCTCGCGTATCGACATCCGGGTCGAGCCCTCCCAGCAGCGCCTGACCTTCGTGGACAACGGCGAGGGCATGACGCGCAAGGGGTTCGAGCGCTACCACGACATCGCCGCCACCACGAAGATTCGTGGCAAGGGGATCGGCTTCGCCGGCGTCGGGGCGAAGTTGGCCTTGCTTGTCTGCCGCGAGGTCCTGACAGAGACCCGCCGTCCACGCTCGTGCTTCTGTAGCCGCTGGTGGCTTGAATCGAGTTTCAAGGCGCCGTGGGAGGACATGGGCACGCTGGGGATCGTCTCCGACACGAAGGGCACCGGCGTCCGGCTGCACTTCAAGGACGGGGAGGCCAAGCAACTGCTGTCGGCGGCCTCCGTGAGAAGCGCGATCCGCAGGCAATTCTACCCGCTCCTCGATCCGGAGTTCACCAAGGTCCTCGGCCACATCTATCCGTGCGGCATTACAATCGCGGTCAACGACGAGGCGTTGGCGTTGCCCGACATGAAGCGCGAGGCCGCCGCCTACTTCGTCGTGAGAAAGGGCAAACGCAAGAAACTGACGGGCATCGGGTTCCTCGTCAAAGCGGCCGACGAACTCGACGAGGCGCAGAGGGGACTCGCCGTCAGCACCTACGGCAAGGTCATCAAGCGCGGGTGGGAGTGGCTTGGCGTGACACCCCGCAACCCCGGTCACCTTACGGGCGTCGTAGAGGTGCCCGAACTGGTCGAGGTGCTGACGACGAACAAGTGCGATTTTCTGCGTGACCCCACCAGCCTCCAGAAGTACTACAAGACCCGCAAGGCTGTCCAGGAGGCCGTCGCCGACGTGTTGGAGGGCTTTGGAGAAACCCGAAAGCCGGAACCCAAGCGCGACAAGGGCCTTGAGAGGCTCCAGAAGGAGATCGACAAGGTCGTTGGGGAGATTCTGCCGGACTTTCCCGAACTTGCTCCCCTGTTCGGTCGAAAGAAGAGTGGCGCGGAAGTGCCCGCCGTTCTCGCCGATCCCGAGGGAATGAGCGTGGCCGTAGAGGCTGACGGCAGCGACGTAGCCACAGGTGATAGAGGGGGCGCAGGCGCGGGCGCGGGCGAAGGTGTTGAGGGCGCTGTCGAGGGGCTCCTTGATGGGACGCACCTTGACGTAGACGACACCGGCGCCGAAAAGGCCAAGGAGCGCACGAGTCGGCGTAAGCGGCCAGGCCTGATGATCGGGTTTGATGATGAAACCGGCGGCGATGAGATGGCATGGCTCCGGGGCAGCACGCTGTACGTCAACGCCCTCCATCCGGCCTACAAGCGGCTGCGGGGCGGCAGCGCGGCCGACCTCTACATCACGTTCGCCGTGGCCTCCACCCTCTCGGCGCACGTCCAAGAGGGGCGGCCGCCACTTGAGTTCCTTCAGCGGTTCATGGTGTCGTGGGGCGGGATGAAATGACCCAGTATCCCATCGTTCTTGAGGTGAAGGAGACGGACAAGGGCTTGCGCATCCGCGCAACTACATCGGTCAGCCGGGCGCTTGAGCAAGCCAAATCCTTGCAGTCGGAACTGCGGTGCATCGAACTGGACTACGGGGCGACACTTGCGGCCGTCCGGGAGGCCCTCGCTTCAGCCGGAAAGAGGGGCCACAGGGACCCGAGGGCGTACTGGTTCGCAGGCAAGTACCTCGCCGAGTTCATCGGCCGTCTGGAAGGCCACGGGTTCTACTTGGTGGGAAAGAACACGACGCCTGCCGAGCACATCGGCATGTCGCGAGCCTCCGTCGAGAAAATGATGGCCTTCTACCAGCGCTATCCTGATCCCTTCAAGATTGACAGGTCGGTGCCGTGGTCCAAATACAGGGACAACAGGGAACCCCGAGACGAGTAAGCCAGCAGTGCCCCCACACATCAGGCCGTGTCATTCGTTGCGGCTTTGCGTGAGGCGATGTTGCCGTTTTCGGCCCGATTGTTAGAACTCTAACAAAATCCTGGCCCTCCCTCGATTTTGTTAGAACTCTAACAACTTTTCGGGCCTTTGCGGCCGCCGGCCCGGCCTGCCATTCTGGCATAGGTGACTTACATCAATTTTGCCCTCTCAAAAACCCCTCAAAAACGGAACAAAACGGGACAAAAACGGACAAAAACGGACACATAAATCGCAAAAACGGATCAAAAACCAGCGCGTTTTGCCTTACCTATCTTAACATTTTGGCCCAAATCGCCCCTCACGGCCCAGAAACGGGGCCCCGAGCCAAAAAAAACGCGCATTTGCCCGTTTCGGCGAGGTGAAAATTGACGTAAGTGTTATAGAGCAGGACGCATGTTTCACCACCTGGACCCAAGTGCCGGCGCGGTGTAAGACCAAACTGGCGACTCTGCCGGCACTCCGGACTCGCTCTGCGGTGACAGATGGCGGGCGGCACGTTCCGGCAGCGCGGCCACTGTCCTGCCAGGCGCTGGGCTGCCGGCGTGGAAACACGCCCGGCCCACGGCGCCTCGCCCGCGCCTTGCTTGCCCCCGCGCAGGCAGTATAATGGCCGCTCGCCGATTTTTCTGAAGCCCTGGCAGGGGAGCCGCCGAGGCGGATAGACGATGATGGTTGTCGAGCGAATCCGCGAGGTCCGCCAGCGCGTGCGCGAGGCACGCACGCAGGGCCGGCGGATCGGTTTCGTGCCGACCATGGGCGCCCTGCACGCGGGACACGTCAGCCTGATCCGCGCGGCAAGGGCCGACGGCGGATTCGTCGTCGTCAGCATCTTCGTCAATCCGGCCCAGTTCGACGACGGGCGCGATCTGGAGGCGTACCCCCGGCCGCTGGAGGACGATCTGGAGGTTTGCACGCGCGAGGGCGTGGACCTGGTCTTCGCCCCGAAGAGGGAAGAGATGTGCCCCGACGGGCCCAAGACGACGGTCCGTGTGCCGGGGATGAGCGAGACGATGTGCGGGGCCTTCCGCCCCGGCCACTTCGACGGCGTCTGCACGGTCGTGGCGAAACTGTTTGCCATCGTCCAGCCCGACGTGGCGTACTTCGGCGAGAAGGACGCTCAGCAACTGGCAATCGTCCGGCGGATGGCGGCGGATCTGAACCTGCCGGTCGAGGTCCGCGGCTGCCCGCTCATCCGCGACACCGACGGGCTGGCAACCAGCAGCCGCAACGTGTATCTTAGTGACCAGGATCGCCGCCGCGCCCTGGCCCTCAGCCGAGCACTGCTGGAGGCCCGGGACGCCGTCGTCGGCGGCGAGCGCGATGCCGGGAAACTCGCCGACGCCGTCCGCCGCCAACTGGCGGACGCCGAGGGCGTCGAAACCGAGTACGTCGCCGTCGTGGACCCCGACACGCTGGACGACCTCGAATGCGTCGCCGAGAACGTCCTCGTCGCTGCGGCCGTCCGCGTCGGAACGACACGACTGATTGACAACGTACTGCTCCGCGACCTGGGTGAACGCGGAGGTGGAGGTTGACCAAGATGATGCTAATCAAAGTGCTGAGATCCAAGATCCACCGGGCACGCATCACCGAAACGCGCCTCGAATACGAGGGCAGCATCACCATCGACGAGGACCTGATCGAGGCGGCCGGCCTGGTGCCCGGCGAAGCCGTGCTCGTGGCCAACTGTAACAACGGTACCCGGTGTGAGACGTACGTGATAGTTGGCGAGCGCGGCAGCGGCACGATCTGCCTGAACGGTGCGGCGGCGCGCCTGGGCGAGCCGGGCGACGTCGTCATCATCCTCGGTTTTGCGTACCTGGCGCCTGAGGAACTGGAGAGCCACAGGCCGCAGAAGATCGTCGTGGACGAGCGGAATCGTTACGTCCGCGAGATGTAGACCCCCAGCCTGGAAGGGCGAGCGTGCGTCAGGTCCTGGTACGGATACCGATACCCGGCACCGGGCACGAAGTCACCCTCTACGGGTACGGTGTGGCGATGTGCCTGGGGTTTCTGGCGGCGATTCTGTGGGCGGCCCGCCGGGCAAGGCGCGACGGACAACCGCCGGAAGTCATTTACAACGCGGCCCTGTGCTGCTTTTTCGGCGGCGTGTTCGGAGCCAGGGCGTTTTACTTCATCCAAAACAGCGGCGAGTTCCCGAGCCTGTGGGACCTCGTGAGAATCTGGAAAGGCGGCCTGACCTTCTACGGCGGCTTTCTCCTGGCCACGTCGGCCGTCATCGTGTACCTGAAGGCGACCCGCCGGCCGGTGCTGTACTGGCTCGACATCATCGCGCCGAGCCTGGCCCTGGGTCTGGCGTTCGGGCGGGTCGGGTGTTTCTTGAACGGCTGCTGCTACGGCGACATCTGCCACCACGGATGGGGCATGGTCTGGCCGGAGGGCTCGATTCCGTGGGAGAAGTTCGGCGACGCGCCCCTGCACCCGACTCAGATTTACTCGTGCCTCAATGCACTCCTTCTGGCGGTCGTCTTACACGTCATGTTCCGCTACCGGCGCCGAAACGGGCAGATCATTCTCATGTTCGCTGTGCTGTACGGTATCAGCCGCTTCCTGCTCGAGATCCTCCGCGCCGACGAGTCCGCGGAGTACCTGTTGGGGCTGCCGACACTCCTGAGGGTGCTCGGCATGCCCGCAACACAGGAGGACCTTATCGCCAACTTCGGCCTGACGATCAGCCAGAACATCGCCATCGTCATGGTGATCGGCGGCGGCCTGGCCCTGGTGGCGCTGGCGAGAAGCCGCCGACCGGGCCTCCAGGTCGTAAACCGCGACCCCGACGCCGCAACGCGCGGGCCGCCGGCTCGCAAGAAACGCAAGAAACACTAACCTGCAATCACCGATTGCCGAACCATCGACGGAAGGGAAGACGCCCATGCGAAAGCAGGTACACCTGACGGTTGTCCGGGTCTCCCTTGCGTTGCTGCTCACGGCCCCGGTCGCGCTTGGCCAGGCTACCGCCCTGCGATACAAGGTCTCGCCGGGCGAGCGGCGCGTGTACGAGCGGACCCTGCGCACCGACACAACCGTGCGCTCCAACAAGGGGACCGCGCGAACCGTGATGGAGATGCCCGGGCGGCGTGAGGATCTGGTGGTCGAAACGAAGGCCCAGCCCCCGTCCATGCGCATCGTGACGCTCGATACACCGGCGGCCGAGCGCCTGGTGGCCCTGGAGGAGAACGGCCAGGACCGCCTGGCCACCGTGCCCGAGGCCAAGAGGCTTCGCCCGGTGCGGCCGGTGCTGTCGGCGTATTGGCGGAACCTGGGCGGCCGCCCGACCGAGCAGCAGCCTGCCCCCAAGGTGCCCATGCAGGCCATCGCCAGGCTCCAGGAAGAGATGCGGTACCTCCCGGAAGAGCCTGTGACGCCGGGCCGGACGTGGTCGCGGGAGGTGGACCTCGGCGTCGCCAAGGCCGTCATCACGACGAAGTTCGTCGAGCGGCGTGCCGAGGGCGGCGTCCCGGCCGCCGTCCTCGAATCCACCGCCACGGTCACCTTTACGGGAGAGTATGCCCAGCGAATCACGATCGAGACGGCCACGTCGTGGATGGCGCTGGCCGCCGACGGGAGCGGGCGCCTGTCGCAACGCGGCACGATGACCATCAACGAGAAGACCGAGGAGGCCGAACAGCACGTCGTCCGGTCCTGGCAGGAGCGGCTCACCGGGACGAGCCGCCTGGCATCTGACGCCCTGAAGAAGGCCAAGGACAACCTCGATCAACTCGAAAAGGCCATGGCGCACATCGGGAAGGGGGAACTCGACACCGCCATCGGACTTCTCAACGCATTCATCAAGGCGAACCCCACGAACGCCTGGACGCCGGCCATACGTGACCTCAGCGGGGACCTGGCGCAGCGCCGCCTGCTGACCCAGGCGGTTCCCGCGGCGCGGCTTCGGCTCATGTTGCGCGACCTCCAGGTTGTCCGGGACGAGGTGGGCGCCAGGGGTGGCAACCGTGCTCGCCTCGGCCAGGTGGACGAGACCCTCCGCCGCATCACGAAAGTCAACATGAAGGTGCTGCTGATGGATGCAGCGAACCCGGACCCGATCATCCGGGATTTGGCGGCGTTTGGGCTGGCTTTTGCCGACGACCCCCAGGCTCGCGACCGCCTCGAGGCCATGATCAACGACGCCAGCAGCCAGGTTCGCGGGACGGCCCTGATCGGCATGGCGATTCAGGGCAGGGCAATCGAACAGAAGACCGTGGCGGAGTTGCTGAAGGATTCCAACGCCCGCACGCGCGGTGCTGCCGCCCTGCTGGCCGCACGCACCATCAAGAAAGACGATCCCAAGGTCGCCGAACTCGTGCCACTGATGATCGAGAACCTCGACGTGAAGAACGTGTGGGCGCGCGTCAACACCATCTTGAGTATCGCGGCGCTTGCGCCGAGCGGCTCGGTCCCGGCCGCCCGTGCCCTTATCGACGCCTGCAAGACCGAGAAGGAAGCGCCGCTGAAGCCGGTCTACTTCGGCGCGCTGGAGCGGATCACCGGCGTGGACGCCAAAGAACTCGCCCCGTTCGAGGAGTGGCTGGCCAAACAGCCGGCACCGAAACCGGACGCAACGAAGCCGAAACCGAAAGGGTAAACCTGCACCGTGTGGCTCAGGCGGACGGGGTGTCGCCGCGCTCCTTCACGTGGGTGTCGGCACGGCTGCGAAACTGGCCCTTGAGCGCCGGAACCACCTCGCGAAGGCAGTCCTCCACGCGGTCCACGTAATGGATGCGGACCGAGTTGCGGACTTCAGCGGGGAGTTTTTCCAGGTCGTCGGCGTTTGCCCCGGGGATGAAGACGTCGGTGATGCCCTCGCGATGGGCCGCCAGAACTTTCTCCTTGATGCCGCCGACACGCAGCACCCTGCCCTGGAGGGTCACTTCGCCGGTCATGGCGATGTTGCGCCGGGCGGGGCGCCCGCTCATGGCCGACGCCAGCGCGCAGACCACCGGCAACCCCGCGCTCGGGCCGTCTTTCGGCGTTGCGCCTTCCGGCACGTGGACGTGCAGGTCCACGGTCTGTTTCATTGGGATCACGCCCGGCCGCGAACAGCGCGACCGCACCCACGACAGGGCCGTCTTGACGGACTCCTGCATCACGTCGCCGAGTTGGCCGGTCAGTGTCAGGTCGCCGTTGCCCGGCATGCACGAACACTCGATGACCATGCTGCGCCCGCCGAACTCGGTCCACGCCAGGCACGTGGCGATGCCGACGCTTTCCTTCGGTCCGGCGGGCCGGCGCCGGTAGGGGGCGGGGCCGAGGTACTCGCGCAGCAGGTCTGGCGTGACGGTGCGCGGCTGGGGCGCCGGTGTGTCGGCGGTGGCCCGTTCGGCGGCGATCTTTCGCAGGACGCGGGCCAGGCGCGTCCGCAGGTTCCGCACGCCCGCTTCGCGTGTGTAGCGCTCGACCATCATCTGGAGGACGTTGCGCGGGAGGTGGACGTCGGCCGGCGCGAGGCCGTGGGTCTGGAGTTCGCGCGGCATCAGGTGCCGCTCGGCAATCCGTGTCTTCTCCTCCAGCGTGTAGCCCGAGAGTTCGATCATCTCGAGGCGGTCCATGAGCACCGGCGAGATGTTGGCCGCCACGTTGGCCGTGCAGATGAACAGCACCTCCGACAGGTCGAACTCCACCTCCAGGTAGTGGTCGCTGAAGGCGTAGTTCTCGTCCGGGTCGAGGACCTCGAGCAGCGCGCTGGCGGGGTCGCCGCGGTTGTCCTGCCCCATCTTGTCGATCTCGTCGAGCAGGAACACGGGATTGCGGACACCGGCCTTGCGGATGGACTGGAGAATGCGCCCGGGCAGGGCCCCGACGTAGGTTCGGCGGTGTCCGCGGATCTCGGCCTCGTCGCGCACCCCGCCGAGGCTCTTGTGGACGAACCGCCGCCCCAGCGCCCGGGCCACGCTCCCCGCGAGGCTCGTCTTGCCCACGCCGGGGGGGCCGACGAAACACAGGATCGGCTCACGCATCCGGTTGCTCAGTTTCTTGACCGCCAGGTACTCCAGAATCCGTTCCTTCGGTTCCGCCAGGCCGAAGTGGTCCTCCTCCAGGATCCGCGCCACGTGCCGCAGGTCCAGGTTGTCCTCGGTCCGCGCCTGCCACGGCATGTGGATGAGCCAGTCGAGGTACTCGGTGATGACGACGGCCTGCGGCGTGAGAGGGAGCATCTGGCTGAGCCGGTGGTGTTCGCGAAGGGCGATCTTGCGGGCCTCGTCCGGCATTCCGGCCTCTTCGATTTGTTCGCGAAGTTCCGAGACGCCCTCCGCCCCGGGATGGGTGCGTCCGAGTTCCTCCTCGATGGCCTTGAGTTGCTCCTTCAGGAAGTACTCTTTCTGGCTCTTCGAGAGGCGTGTGCGGACGCGTTCGCTGATGCCGCGCTGGATTTCGAGCAGCGCGATCTCGTTCTCCAGGATGTCGGCCAACGTCCCGAGCCGCGCCATCGGGTCCGCCATCTCAAGAAGTTTCTGCTTGTCGAAGAACGGGATGGCGGTGTAAGCGGCCACCGTGTCGGCCAGGAGTGCGGCGGTGTCGGCCTGGGTCACGAGTTGGCCTACCCCCTCGGGAAGCGTGGGCTGAAGTTGCATGTACGAGAGGAACCGCGCCCGGACGGTCCGCATAAGGGCCTCGCCTTCCGGTCCCTCGACGTCCGGTTCGACGACCGGCCTGGCCTCGGCCCACAGGCAGCCTCCCTCGCGCGTCAGACGGAGAACCTGTGCCCGGTCGGCCACCTCGACGATCACCTTGTGCGTGCCGCCCTCGTTCTTGAAGCACTGGTGAACGTACGCCACGGACCCCATCCGGAAGAGGTCGTCCGGTTCCGGGTCCAGGCACTCCGGCTCTCGCTGGGCCAGCAGCAGGATGCGCTGGTCCTTGCCCAGTGCTTCGTGCGTCGCCGTCACCGAGCCTTCGCGGCCGACCAGGAGCGGCATCGCCAGGCCCGGAAACGCGACCAGGCCGCGCAGCGGAAGCACCGGCAACCGAGCGGACGGCGGGTCAGATGACTGTGGGTCGTCTGCCATGATGTCTGCCTGCTGCGTGGCCGCGCGGGCGACCACACTACGATGAGTCAAGGTCGTGTTTCTTGCGAAACAGCCAATCCTCGAACTTGCACGGGAGCATCATCGGCTTGGAGCGCAGCGCCGGCACCGAAACCGCAGAAAGCGCACGCCACATGGCATCCCCGGTCATCGCAACCCCGTGCTCGCGCTCGGGGTTCGGCCGTCGGGCCCGCCTCTAGGTGGTCACGGGGCTTTCGGCGGCGACCTCAGGGGCCGGCGCCCGTTCGGGTTTCTCGCCGGGCTCGGGCGCTTCCGCCTCGGCCGCCTCGTCTCTTTCCTTTGCCGCGCGGGCGCTGGCAGCGCTCAGCGCCGCCTCGGCCTCGACGGGCAGCCTGTCGTGCTCGTGCTCGGGCCGGTCTGACTCCTGGGTGACGTAGCCGTGCTCGTGCAGGTCGCTGAACTTGACGCTGACCTTGCGCGACACCCCCGGCTCCTGCATCGTGACGCCGTAGAGCACGTCGGCGATGGCTATCGTCCGCTTGTTGTGCGAAATGATGATGAATTGCGACTGGTCGAGGAACTCCTTGACGAGGTCGGTAAAGCGGTCGACGTTCGATTCGTCCAGCGCCGCATCGACCTCGTCGAGAATGGCGAATGGGCTGGGCTTGGCCCGGAAGATCGCCAGCAGCAGCGCCACGGCGGTCAGCGTCTTCTCGCCGCCCGACAGGAGGCTGATCCGCTGGAGTTGCTTGCCCGGCGGGCGGGCAACCACCTCGATGCCGGCCTCCAGGACGTCCGCCTCGTCCTCCAGGAAGACATCGGCCTTGCCGCCGCCGAACAGTTTCCGGAACAGTTCCTGGAAGTGCCCGCGGACGGCGTCGAAGGTGGTTAGGAATCGCTGGCGGCTCTCGTGGTTGATCCGGTCGATGAGGCCGCTCAGCGTCTCGCGTGCCTTGACGAGGTCGTCGTTCTGCTTCCGCAGGAACGCGGCCCGCTGTCCGAGTGCCTCCTGCTCGTCGATGGCGTCGAGGTTGACGGCGCCGAGGCGTTCGATCTTCGCCTGGAGTTCGCGGATTTCCTCGGCGACGGCGTCCCAGTCAACCTGCTCGGCCTGCCACTGGGCATACCGTTCGACCAGGTCCATGCCGAAATCATCGCGGACTCGGCTGACGAGGTCGTCGCGTTTGGTCAGGAGTTCGCGTTGCTGGAGTTCGCGTTCGTGGATGTGCTGCTGCAGTTCGTTGCTCTCGCCCTCGATGGTCCGGGCCTCGCGCGAGAGGGCGGAGACGGTGTCGCGCCGCTCGGCCCGGTCGCTCGCCAGGCGGCGGGCGTCGGCCTCGGCCGACTCCTTGTCCATGAAGAGGGTCGCGAGTTCCGACTGAAGGCGGAGCATCGCCTGCTCCGACTCGCGAACTCGCTGTTGGCACTGGGCCAGTTCCGTGCGGCCCTCTTCGATGCCGCTGCGTGTGGCAGCCAGGTCGCGACGTGCAGCGGCCAGCCCGTCCACGAGCGCGGTGTGTTTCTCGCGCAACTGAGCCAGGGTCACGTGGGCGCCGGTCCGCTCCTGCTCGCAGGCGTCGCGCCGGCGAGTGAGCCTCTCCTGCTGCGCGACTTGCTCGGCGATGGCCGCCTGCTGCCCGGCCTCGCGCCGCTCGATCCCGGCGATCTCGCGTGCGGTGGCGTCGCGTGCGTCGCTCGCCTCGCGGCGCTGACGGGCCAGGTCCTCGAGTTCGCTTTCGAGGACCGGTCTTTCGGTCTGAAACTGCCGGCGCGTCTCGGCGAGGCGCCGGAGTCGTCCCTCGACCTCGACCTTCCGCATCGACGCCTCGTAAATCTCCTGCCTGAGTTCCTGCTGGGTCTCGTCGAGCGCGGCCAGCACTTCGAGGGCCCGGCGGCGCTGGTCGTCGAGACGTTCGATGCGTGCTCTGAGGTCCCCCTGCCGGCGCCGGATCGCGAGCAACTCCGACCGCCGGGAAATCAGGCTCGTCTCGGGTCCGGGCGGCCCGATCGCGATGCACCCGTCGGCCTCTAGAACGCTGCCCGAGAGGGTGACGAAGCGGTAACCCCGAAGCGGCCCGCGAGCCAGTTCGGCTGCGCCGTCGAGCGTCCGCACGACGATCGTCCGGGCCAGCAGATGCTCGATCACCGGGCGGATCGACTCGGCCGCACGCACGTAGTCCGTCGCCCACCCGACCGCCTCCGGGTAAGCCGACAGGGCCTGCCCTGAGCCAGCCGAAGGGTCGTGGCCGTTGGTAACCGGCTGGATGGCATCCAGGGCGAGGAAGCGGACCTGGCCGGAGAGTTGACCCTCCAGACGGCGGGCAAGGGCCAGAACGTCGGCCTGGCGGTCGGCGATCAGGAGTTTCTCGGCCGGCCCAAGGGCCGACTCGATAACGACGGCGTGGTCGGCGTCCACTTCAATCAGATCGGCCACCATGCCGCGCCATCGCTCGCCGACACCGCCCGTCCGGATCGCTTCGGCAACCTTTCGAACGGCGGCGGGGATGCCCTCGCCGCGGCGTTCGAGGTCTTCGAGCAGGTCACGGCGGCTGTCGAGTGCGGAGGCTTCCTCTTTGGCGCGGGCGAACTGCTCCCCGACCTGCTCGGCCTGCTGCTGCCTGGCCTCGGCCTCGCGTCGTTTCGCCTCGAGGCGTCCGCGACGGTCGGCGATCTCGCGTTTGAGCGTCTCGCCTTCGCGGCGGAAGGCCTCTTCCTGGCGGGCGATCTCGTGGAGCGAGGTTGCGATCTCGTCGCGCCGGGCGTGGAGTTTGCGGGTCTGGCCCTGGAGCGTCTCGAGGCGAAGGTCGAGGCTGGCCTGGCGGCTGCTGTGCCGCGTGCGCTCCTGGGCCAGGTCGAGCATCGCCGTTTTGGCGTGTTCGATGCGGCCGGTCAGGTTCCGGACCTGTCCGGAGAGGTCGCGCAGCCGCTGCTCGATGGACGCGACGGTTGTTTCCTGGTCGCGTGCTGCGACGGCGACGTCGGCCATGCTGGTGCGGCGTGTTTCGACGGCGGCGTCGGCCTCCCGGAGATGGTCCGAGAGTTCGCCGATCTTGCGCCGGTCGCGCCCGATGATCTGGCGAAGTTCGTCCACGCGCGTGCGGTGGAACCCGATCTCGTTGTCGCGGGCGGCCAGGCCGGAGCGGACCTCGCCCAAGCGGGCGTCGACCTGCCGGACCCGATTCTCCAGGTCCATCAACTCTGCTTCGAGCGCCGACCGCTGCTGGTCGAGTTGTGCCAGATGACCCGACCGGGCCGAGCGCTGGTTCTGGAGGTCGTCGATATCGGTCTGCTGGGCGGCGAGGGCGGCGGTGTGCTCGTGATACTGGTTCAGGGCGTAGGAGACCCGCAGTTCCTTCAGCCGGGCGGTGTACTGCTTATAGTTGCGTGCCTTTCCTGCCTGGTACTTGACGCTTCGGAGTCGCCGCTCGACTTCTTGGAGGATATCGCCGAGGCGCAAGAGGTTCTGCTCTGTGCGAGCGAGTTTCCGCTCGGCCTCCTTGCGTTTGGCCTTGTACTTGGAGATGCCGGCGGCCTCTTCGAAGATAAGACGGCGTTCGTGCGGGTTGGACTGGAGCAGCACGTCCACCTTGCCCTGCTCGATGAGGCTGTAGGCATCGACGCCGACGCCCGTGTCCATGAACAGTTCGCGGATATCGCGCAGGCGACAGGGTTTGCGGTTGAGCAGGTACTCCGACTCGCCGCTGCGGTAGAGGCGGCGGCTGACTTCGACCTCGGTCGTGTCGATCGGCAGCATTCCGCTTGAGTTGTCGAAGGTGAGCGTGGCTTCCGCAAAGCCGAGGCTTCGCCGGCTCTCGGACCCGGCGAAGATGACGTCGGCCATTTCGCGGCCGCGAAGGCTCTTGGGGCTCTGCTCGCCGAGGACCCACTTGACGGCATCGACGATGTTCGACTTGCCGCACCCGTTCGGTCCGACGATGACCGTGATGCCGGAGTCGAACTCGAAGGGGGTCCGGTCCGCAAAGGATTTGAATCCGAACAGTTCCAGTCTCTTCAGTTCCACGCTGTCGGTACTCCCCTCTGCACGGCGCCCCGGTCGGGGCGCCGGCGGTTCAGATGGCGCGTCCGGCGACGCCGCGACGCCGGGTCACTCTTTCTCCCCCGTGGTGCTGATCGGGCGTGCCACCGGCCGGCCGGCCGGGATCCGGTACTCAAGCGGCTGAAGCACGATCGGTCCGGTCAGGGCTCCCTTGCGCGACATTTCGTGCAGCAGGCCCACAACGTCGCCGTACCCAAGATCGAGGCCCTGCACCTTTGGCTGCGTTTCGCTGATGCCGAACGGCAACACCAGTTTCTCGACAAGGTTCTTGACGTCGAGGGCCGCCTCGACGCGCACGTCTCTGGAGCGTCGGCGAGAGATGAGTTTGAGCGTGTCCTCGTTCTCGAGTACCGTGGCGGTTACGCGGCGGGTCTCGGCCAGAACGGGGGGCCGGATCGCCACGTTGCCGAAGACGGCGATCTGCGGCTTGAGGGTCCGCGCCACGTAGATGAACGGCTCGCCTCGCGTCGCGACGGTGCTCAAGGTGAACTTGTCGGTGAACGTGCGGGCCGGGAACGTCTGCGGGGCCAGCCGGTCCATCTGACGCCAGGCCGCCACGCGCACCCGAGCGCTCGCCGCGTTCAGCGCGCGACCGAGCACGCCAAGCCCGAGGCCGCTGCGAAGTTTACCCAGGGCCTCGACCGCCTGCTCCTGGAACGTCGAGCGGTCGTCGGTGACAAGGCGTTCGAGGATGTGAACGGCCCTGGCGTCCTGAAGATGAGCCAGCGTGCGGCCCACGTAGAACCGGACCGCTTCGCGTGGGTGCTCGCCGAGGCCGTGCAGGCGCGGCGCCACCGTCGGGCCGAAGGCTTCCAGGCACAGGGCCACGCGATCCATGTCCTCGCCGGCCTCGAGCGTTTCGAGGAGGAGCCGGACCCGTCTGTCACGGGCACCCGGGGTTTCGCGCATGTAGATCGCCCCGACAAGATCCAGGAAGCGCGTCTTGTCCTCTTGGAAGTGTTTCGGCACACCCAGGTCGATCCGCCCGGGATCCTGGGTGCCCGAGGCGGCGTCCGGGAAGCGGGCGTTCACGAGGCGGACGACCTGGTCGGCGGTCCTGACGGAGGGGGTCAGAAGTGCGAGCCGGAAGTGGCGCGACAGGAGCGCCTTGCCGCCGGCCAGTACGCGGCCGATGCGCGGATCGCCGCTCCCCTTCGGTTTGCCCTCCGAACCGAACGGCGAGACGAAAATGCTGCCGCGCCCCAGCGCCAGCGGTTCGCCTCGCGATTCCACCCCACGTGTGAGCCTGACGCGCGAGAGATCGCATTGCAGGAGGAAGCCGCCTTCGAGGCTGGTCGTGTCGGTCCTGGGGATGGTCTGCACGGCAAGGTCGAACAGTTCGCCTTTGCTGATGCCCGGCCTGAGCCGTCCGCTGACCGCCACGACGGCCGTCTCGGGATCGGCGAGGACTTCCTCGGGGCGTTCCACCTTGTTGCGGCGCATCATGTCGAGGACCTGCTGGCGTACGCCGGGGGGCACGACCTTGGTCCCCGTGCCATCGAGGCTGGTCACGAAACCGTAACCCTGCACGGCAACGAACTCGCGGCCGGCGAACCGGGCAACCGCGCCGATGGTGTCCTTGAGGTAATCGGGGACTTCGACGTCGCGCGGGGTGCGCGGCTCCCGGGCTTCGCGGTCGCGCAAGCAGGACGGGCAGAGCGCAGCCAAGGCGGCAACCGCCAGGCAGAGCATGGCGGAGGTGTAGACGGAAGGCCTCCGCCCGACCATTTGTGAAGTCCGGCTCGCGCGCATACAGACCCCGCTCTCAATGTACAACGTATCGACGGCGCGGGTTATCGGACTTTAGCCAATGCGGCTCCAAGGTGCGGTTTTTCAATCTGTTTGCCCTACCGCGGGGCCGTCACAGCGCCCCCGCCCCGTGACGGCCCGACGGACCTGCACTGTAGAAAGTGGCACGACGTGTGTCAAGGGCGTCCTGAGACCCCAAAATCTGGTGGGTGAGCGGAGGGTGCACGGGCTCAGCCCGCGCGGGCCGCCTGCTCGGCCGGCCGGCCGCGGATGCGGCAGCGGGCGACGTAGGTGCGGCCGATTTCGGCCAGGGCTTCCATCTGGGCCGGCCCGTACGGCACCACGTCGCGCAGGGCGGGGTCCAGGGCATAGGTCGGCTCGAAGCGTTGGAGGTTCCAGCGGCTCGCGCCGGCGATGGAGGCACCCATGGCGCGGATCTCGTCTTCGCCGATGAAGGTCGGGCAGACGGTGGTGCGGAACTCATAGTCCACCCGGCCTTCCATCAGCAGATGCATCGAGCGCTCGACGAGCGAGAGGTCCATGCCGGGTGCGCCGCAGACCCGGTGGTAGCGGTCGTCGAGCGGGGCCTTCAGGTCCATCGCGACGGTGTCGAGAAGAGAGGCGTCCAGGAGGGCGGCGATGCGGTCCGGGAACGTCCCGTTGGTGTCGAGTTTGACGGCGAGGCCCGCGCTGCGGAACCGTTCGCACAAGGCGGGAAGCGTCGGCCAGATGGTCGGTTCCCCGCCGCAGATCACCATGCCGTCGAGCCACCCCTCGTGCGAGGCCACGTGCTCCAGGATGCTCTCGAGCGGAATCGTGTCGGCGGACTCCGTAAGCAGCGGCCCGGCATGGCAGAAGCGGCACCGCAGGTTGCATCGCGGCAGGAAGACGATTGACGCGAGACGGCCGGGCCAATCGACGAGCGTCGTCGGATGATATCCGGCGATGGGCGGCAATGGTTGGGGCGCGTCGGTATTCACTGCACCGGGCCGCCTGGGGCTGAAGCGAGAAACGCCTTGACCTCGACCGAGGGGGGCAACTTGCCTTCCCATCGGGCCATCGGTTCGCCGGTTTCGGTGCGGAGGATCGTGGTCGGAATGTCCGTGACGTCGTTGAACGCCCCCTCGGCCATCCCCTCGACCGTCTCCATATCATGGTAGGCGACGAGGACGTGGTCCCGGCCGTCGGCTTTGCCGATCAGAAGGGCCAGTTTTTCCATGGTGCTCTTGCACTTGGGACAGCCGTTTTTTCCATAGACTTCGAACTTCATGGTACCCCCTACGCATTCTGATGTCACGTTGGTTCGTGTCTGTACCGCATGGCCCCGCGTCATTTCAGCCGGCCCCGCGCTGCGGCGGCGTCAGACGTTGACTTTGTCCTGTGGCAAGTAAGCCGACTTGATGAAGACGGCCTTCAAGGGCGTGGACGTATCGTTGATGATGTTGTGCACCTCTCCCGGCTCGATGCGAAACGCCGCACCGGTCACGATCGGGTGCTCGGCATCATCGACGATGATGCGTCCGCCATCCCCTTCGACGAAGTAGAACGTTTCCTCGACCTGGTTGTGCCTGTGGCGTCCGAGCTGCTCGCCGGGGGCGAAGAGGATGACGCCCCAGTCGATCCTCGGCCCGCGGAAGAGGTACTTGACGCCACTGGTTCCACCTCGATACTGCTGGTCCTGCTCTCGCACCGTCTGCACGACTCGCGTCCCCTTCCGTCGGCCCCAGGGCCTGCACACTCGCCCGTTCGACCTGACCCCGGAAGCGACGGGGAGCCGGGACGGCGAAAGGCGGCCTTGCGGCTCCCGGCTCCTCCGTCAACAAGGGGTCTCCAACCAACCTGCCGTCCGCGGAGGCGCGCCTCCCTCCCAGGCGCGCCTCATCCTGCGGCCGTGCCGATCTCGGCCGACCGCAAGGGCGGGACGATTCCCGTGACTGAGTAGTTGCCGCGGCGTCGATCCTTCAGTTCGCCCAGTTTGGACTTATTCCAGTTCGACACGCGGCTGAAGTAGCCCACGATGCGGGTCATGCCGTACACGTCCTCGGACTCGCACCAGGAGCACGTTTCATGAAGGCCCGGCGTCGTTCGGTGGCAATCGTTGCAGACGGTGAACTCAGGGCTGATCGTCAGTTGCGCCGCCGGCGTCTTCTCATAGGTCCGGCGGACCAGCGTCAGGATGCTCTCGGCGGGGGGCAGTTCCTCGCCGACAAACGCGTGGATGATGGCGCCGGACTCGATCATGTTGTGGAACTTGGCCTGCGTCCGGATGCGCGTGAGCAAGTCCACCGGCGCGTCGGCCCGCAGGTGAATGGAGTTGGTGTAGTAGTACTCGTCGGCTGCGATATCGCCCTTCAGCACGTCGCCGGCCTGCGGCCAGTCGCGCATATCGACCTTGGCGAGGCGGCGGGCGGCGCTTTCGGCCGGCGACTCTTCCAGGCTCACCTTCAGGCCGTACTGCTCGGCGTACTTCTTGGCCTGCCGGTACATGTGAGCGACAACCCACAGGCCCCGCTTCAGCGCCCGGTCGCGCTCGTGGAGTTCCTCGCCCATCATGTGCTGGATGCACTCGTTCAGGCCGACCAGGCCGATGATGTAGGTGGCGGCATCGAGGTCCACGTACGGCCGGCCGTCCTTGGCGGTTCTGCCGATCTGCCAGAGCGGCATCTGGGGCTTGCTCATCATTTCCTTGACGAACTCGCGCTTCTCGAGGTGGGCCTGCATGGCGATGTCCATCGCCTCGAGGATGTTCCGAGACAGGTCGTCCCAGTTGCCCGGCCCCGCGCGGTAGGCGGCCTGTGGCAGGTTGATCGTCACGTTCTGGAACCCGCAGAACCGCATGCTCTCGGGGTGCCTGATCATGTGATCGTCTTCGATGGTGGTCCGCAGGCGGCAGCAGGCGCTCAGGGTCACCTCGTCGCGGTCGAAGACGAAGTACGGCACACCGTTTTCGGAGGCGATGCGGCATGCGTACTCCAGGAGTTCCAACTGCTTCGGCTCGCGGAACGTCTCGGCGTTGATGTGGAAATCGCACTTCGGGAACGCAAAGAGGCGCCCGTGGCGGTCTCCCTTGCGCCAGACATCGAGCATGGCGCGGCAGAACCGCTGGGCGGCACCCTCATAATCGCCGTACGTGCGGCCGGTGTACTTGCCGCCGGGACCGATCGCGGGCACGTCCTTGAAGTAACTCGGCACGCCCGTGTGAATGTTGAAGTCGAGGAACAGCGTCTGGCCGCCCCGGCTGAACGCCGACTGCGAGCACGAGAAGATCAGGTGCTGCGCCTCCTGCCGCATCGTTTTCTCGTCCATCTCCTCGACGTACGGGGCGTACATGATGTTGATGTGGGCCACGCCAAGCGCCCCCGCGTAGTAGGCCTGCATCGACGCCAGGAACGTGTTGAGGTGGCCCGTCAGCGTGCGCGCATGGCGGGCCGGAGCGCTCTTGGTGTCGAGGTTCTCCAGGTCCAGACCGTACTTTTTGAGATACTCCAGGCTGTGGCTGGAGCAATAGACGCGCGTGGGGTATCCGAGGTCGTGCAGGTGAACGCGGCCGGTGAGGTGGGCCTCGGCTACCTCGCGTGAGAAGATTTCGCCGAGCGCAAACTGCTTCAGGACCGTCTCGGCTATCGTCAGGTTGATCGCCTCCGGGTTGTTCTGCGAGATGTTCGAGTTCTCCTGGCTCTTCGAATAGATGAGGTTCACCAGGTCGAACCGCGGCATGCCCAGGACTTTCTGCCGTTCGAGCCGACCGGTCAGCCCCCGTTCGAACAGTTCGTTGTCCGCCAGTTCGCGCACCAGGCCGGTCGAGATGCGCGACAGGCCCGAGGCCAGCACCTTCTCCTCGACGGCAGTGGCCACCTTGCGGGCGGTGGACGGGTCGAGGTGCGCCTCCTTCTCCAGGGCCTCGACGATGCGGCTCTTGTCCCACGGCAAGAGGGCATCCTTGGCGCCGGTGTCAACCAGCAGCGCGACGTCCGTGGAACTGCGCGACCCGCTGCGCGTGGCCTTGCGGACCATCGTCGCCCGCCGCGCCTGGGCACGTTTGTCGCGATAGAGGATATAGGCCTTGGCGGTTTTGGCATGCCCGGTTTCGATCAGGACTTTTTCGACCATGTCCTGGATGTCTTCGATGCCGGGGATATCCCCCTCGTAATGGCGGTTCAGGTAATCGGTGACCGCCGATGCCAGTTCGTCGGCGACGAATCGGTCTTCTCCTCCGACGGCCTCGGCCGCCTTGAAGATCGCATCGGCGATCTTCGCTTCGCCGAACGGCATGACTTTCCCGTCGCGTTTGCGAATCTGTGTGATACGGCGCAGCATACTCGCCCTCTCTCTACCCGTGCACGCCCCTGCCTGAGTCTGGTCCGGCGGCCCGATACCCCCGGCTCGTTCCTCGGTTACCGGGGGGACGACCCCCGATGGGTCGCCCCCCCACGCCCTCGCGGCGTGCTCTCTCGGGCCGACCGTCAGTCGCCGCCGGTCGGCCCCGATTCATCCGGCCCCTCTGTCCTGCGTTTCGTGCCTGCGGTGTCGGTTCGCTGCGACAACATCGGCTCGACTTCCTGAACGAACTGCGAGATGTCCTTGAAATCGCGATACACGCTGGCAAAGCGAACGTACGCCACCTGGTCCACGCGGCGAAGTTTCTCCATGACGAGGTCGCCGATGGCGCGGCTGGGGATCTCCAGATCGTACTTGGAGGTCAGTTCGTCCTCGATTTCCTGTAGGATGGCATCAAGGCGTTCGGTCGGGACGGGGCGCTTGTGCAGTGCCAGCATCAGCCCCCGGCGGACCTTGGTGCGGTCGTAAGCCTCTCGCGTCGTGCCGTCTTTCTTGATGACGCGCAGGCGGAGCCCGCTCTCGGCACGTTCGTAGGTCGTGTAGCGCCGCTTGCACTCCAGGCATTCTCGTCGGCGTCGGATCGCGGCGCCGCTGGCGCGGGAATCCACAACCTTGTCATTATCTTGATGACAGAAAGGACATTCCACGGCCGCAGGCTCCTCGTCGAAGTAGTGAAGCACCACGTTGCCGGAACAGCAATCAGCAAGACGTGCCAACATACAACATCTTGGGCTACCCGGCTACTCTACGGCATCGGAATTCCGGCCCTTCCCTCTTCAGCAAAAACTGAGGAAGTGCAACAACAACTACCGTATGTCGGCAACCGGGGATCCTAGAGCCCACCATCTGGGGTGTCAACGCTTTTTCCCGCATCGGCGTCTCCGGCGCGCTCTTCTCACAGGAACGAGAAAAGTCTAAGACAGCCAACCACAATACCTTGTGGTCAGACCAAAAAACTTTTCCACCGTAACGATTTTCTTTCCACATCATCTAACCGCTTGCGCCACGACCCCATGAGCAGGGGGTATCTTGCCCCGCGGCCCATGATGTGGGGGCAGAACCTTTTTCTGAAAGATCCCTACATTCTTGACGCCGGCGCCGGATCTTGCCTCCGTTGCCGACAGGCCAAAGAACGATGGCACGGTGGGCATCCAAACCCGCCGTGCCATCAGGCCTTCTCGTTCCATCCCCAGCGCGACGTCTACCCCTTGCCGCCCGCAAACACCTCCAGTTTCACGCCCCCAAGCCTCAGCATGGTCTTTCCGAGATCGTCGGGATAGTCTTCGCGGCAGACGATCCGGGTAACGCCCGCATTGATCGCCATCTTTGCACAGATAGAGCACGGATGATGTGTGGTGTAAAGCGTGGCCCCGTCGATCCGCGCGCCGTGCTTGGCCGCCTGGATGATGGCGTTCTGCTCGGCATGAAGTCCGCGGCAGAGTTCGTGGCGCTGGCCGGACGGGACGGCCATCTGCTCACGCAGACAACCGGTCTCTGAACAATGCGGTACGCCGCTCGGCGCGCCGTTGTACCCCGTGGCCAGGATGCGCCGCTGGACAACGAGGATCGCCCCGACCTTGCGCCTCAGACACGTCGAACGCCGCGAGACGTCCTCGGCGATCATCATGAAGTACTCGTCCCAACTCGGCCGGTCCATGGCATGGTACGGTATCCGCTGCGGCGCACCGTGTCAAGACACAGGAGCAAGGAGGACGGCGGCCTACGGCAGGAACACGACTCCCTTGTGGCCGCCCATCCTGACCGGGACGAAGCGGCGAACGCCGTTGCTTGTCGGCACGGCCTCGAGCGGCGCCAGCGCAACGGCCAACACCTCTGCCCCGGCCGCGATGCCCGACGGTCGAAACGCACGGGCCAGGAGCGACGCATGCACCCGAAGCCATCGCTCGGCGGCGCCCGTGTCCAGCGTTTCGCCCGGTTCGGCCAGGAGGATCGCTACCAGGGCCCCGTCGTCGCGGACGGCCGCCAGCGGCGGCGCCCCAGGTTCGTCAACGTCTACCTGGAACATGAGTCTCAGCGAACCCCCGAACAGCGACGCAACCTGCTCCTGGATGGCCGATATCAGGTCACGCCGGTTGTCGGGCTGCCACAGGTCGAACGCCGGACAGACATCGGCCGCCGGGGCCGGCGCCACGGCCGGTTCCTCAATGCCTACGGGCGGATTCTGCTCGGGGGCAGTGGCGGCCGGTGGGTATTTGCCCTCTAAGGGGACCGTGGCGGGCGGGGTGCCGTGGCCAGCGGCGGCGAGCAGAGGCGGCCAGACCTGGTCGGCGGGCGCTTGCGAGAAAACCCGCAGCGCCTGGGGCAACTCACCCGCCCCGCCGTCAGGGCCGACCGAAACGACGCGCTGAATCGCCAGGTCGCATCCGAGAAATCCCTGAGCAGCCCGGCGAAGCCGCCGCCCGAGATCGCCCGTCCCCCGGTCGGCGCCCGGGCCCACGAAGAGCACCGCCGCGCGGGACAGTGTTCCACTGAACCGCCACGCCTTCAGCGTGCGGTAGGTCTCGACAATACTCTCGGCATCGGGCGTCGCGAGGAAGACCGTGCGGCAGGGGGTTCTGCCAAGGCGATGGAGCCGGCCGTTCGGCGGGTCCAAGACCACGAGCCCGATCTGGTCGCACTGCCCGAGGAGGTCGCTGACCGTCCGGTTCATGTCGGCCGCGCCCGGATAGTTTTGCGGCCCCAGCCGACCCCACGCCCTCTCGCCGAGCACGTGGGCATCGACCAATCCGTTCTCGAAGACAAACACGGTGGCCGCCTCGCGGTGCGGCGCCAGCCGCCGGGCCGCCGTCAGCGCCGCGTCCCGCCGGCCGGCCGGGTCGATCCCCGCCGGAACCAGCAGGTAGAGGCCGCGCGGGACACCCACTTCGGGAACCGGAGGGCTCTCGTCGGCGAGAGGTTCGGCTGCTTGCGCGTCGGCAACCGGTTCGGCGGGCTGGGCGGAAAGGAGCACGTCGGCAAGGGCGGCGAACTGTGCCTCGCCCACCCCTCGCTCGCCTTGCCGTCCGGCGAATCGCCGTCTCGGTGCCGACAGTTCGGTCGGTTCCATCGCGCCCCGCGTGTCGGAGATCACTCGACTTCAACGACGCTGTTCAGTTCGCCGTACGGGTTGCTCTCGACGTACGGATTGGCCGGGTCGCTGCACCACCGCCCGTCGATGATAAGGCGGTAGGCGTACCGCCCCGAGCCGAGGGTGACATCTTTTCGCCAGACGCATGGTTCGTCCGTCAGGACCATCTCGCTTTGCGTGTTCTGGGGATCCCAGTGGTTGAAATCGCCTGCGATCTGGACTCGCTTGGCGCCGGGAGCGTGACAGACGAAGCGGACACCGGTGTCCGTGACGATCGCGCCGTATACCGCTTCGACCTTCTCATCCACCTCCTGTTCGACGCGCCGATGCTCGTCGGCTTCCCGGCGAGCCATCGCCTCGTACTCCATCTGCAGGTCCGAGGACACGACCTCCTGCGCCAGAGCCTGGTAGTCCTGGTGGCCGCGCGACCCCGGCCGGAACTCCACGATGGGGCTGCCCATTGCTGCGGCTTCCCGCAAGTCCACGTTGAAACGGATCACCGTACTGAGAAGCCGGCTCTTGTACTGGTCCCGCAGGGCCGCAAGGGACCGGCGCATGCTTCGCGCGCGGGTGTCGTACATCGTCGCCAGGATGCTGAAAGCGGGCGCGCGGCCGGTTCGCTCGCCGATCATCTCGATCGTCCGGATGGTTCGGCCAAGGCCGTAGATGCTGAAGAAGCCGAGGTCCACCGGCACGATGACCTCTGCGGCCGACATCAGCGCGTTGATCGAAAGCAGACCCAACCCCGGGCCGCAATCCAGCAGGACAAAGTCGTACCGGCCGTCAAGCCGGTCGAGCAGTTCCCGCAAGCGCCGTTCGCGCCCGTCGGTTCCCGCAAGCGTCTGTTCCAGCGTCGCCAGGCCGACGCTGGCCGGGGCAAGGTAGAATCCCTCAAGGACCTCCCACGCGATGTCCGGCAAGCCAAGCGGCCCGGCGTCGGTTTCCTCGCCCTTCAGGACGTGCCACGTACTCAGTTCGACCTCCTCCTCGCGCACACCGCAGCCGACGGTAGCATGGGCCTGCGGGTCGAGGTCAACGAGCAGAACCCGCTGCTTGGCCGCTGCAAGCGCCGCGGCCAGGTTGATCGCGGTCGTCGTTTTGGCGCACCCGCCCTTGTGATTGAAGATGGCAATAACGCGCATATCGAATCTCCCGGCGCTCCCCTCGTTGTGGCTGAACACCGACCAACAAACGCTCCCAGTGCTGAGAAGGGCGATCTGGCTCGCTCCCACAGAACTCTTCGGCTCGCCGTGGGCACCGCCTTTAGGAAACTTATCGGACGTTTCTCCGACGACCCGGGTGGCGCCCACGGCCCGGGCATTCGTGCGCCGTGGCGGCGGGGGTGCCGGGCCGAAACACGCGGCTCGTTGCCGCCGAGTACAGGGATAGCAAATCACGCGGAAATGTTGCCTTGAGACAACATCCGTCTCTCGGATGCAACTTCTGCGTAAAGTACTGTCACAGAGGAACTTAGGGCCATTTCGTGCCGTCTCCCGGCCCGGCGTGATGCCCCAGGGCAACATGGTCGGGGCCTGCGCCGTCTCACTGCCCATCAAGCGTGAGAAAAGGCGCGTTTGTAACGTCTTGCAGGGCATAGACTTATCCTGCACGGAGAAGGTTTCCGGCGTTCCTGGACGGCTTTTGGCACAGCCCTTGCAGTACTGGATCATACTGGCTCGTTCTTTAATGGCATCGCTTGTGACTTCACGCACATCCCTCCCCCGGGTGCGACGAGAACCTCAGGCGCTTTGCCAAGCAACCCCCTTTACTCCCACAATTAAAGGACGAGCCATACTGATTGAAACCGCCCTGCGGGGCGTGGCGTAATAAACGAAATGGTGTTGCGGGGTTAATTGGAGGGATCCTAACACTTCTTTGCCAATCGTTCCCACACACGCCAACTTCGGTTCACACCGGCGTTGGCAGACAAAGGGTGTTGAGAACCCAAACACAGAGCGGGGCAAACTTTCAAGCGCCGTCTATCCCCGCAACACGGGCAAGGCCTCCCCTCCAGGTCTTGCCCTATTTTTTCCCCCGAGGTCCCCTCTGACCTCACGCCTCCACCGCTTTCATGGAACCGGACCCACGCCGTGCACGTCTAACTCTTCGCAAGCGTTGGTTTAACGACTCGCGGCGAATCGTACCGCTCGCCGCACTCGGCCGGTGCGAATGTTGGAGGATGGCTCCATGACCCGACGGCGCCTGCTGTGCGGCGGTTGGTGGTTTGGCATCGCTCTGGCGATCCTGGTTGCGTCGGCGCCGGCGGTGTACATCGAGGAAGAGTTCGGCCCGGCGCCGCGCGTTCGCCCCGAGCCGCGTGTTCGTCCGCCTGTTGTCTTGCCCCCGCTGCCCACCCACGTGCCGGAACTGGCCGCTTACCTCGACCGCATCGAGGTCCGCCATCCGCTCCTCTGTGGCCGCCTCGCCGTCTTCCCCGTGATGCTGCGAGGGCACGGCGGCCCGGGCGGTCGCTGGTGGACGGCCGATGCGGCCATCGCCAAGGGCATCCTCGTGGTCGCGGAGAAGGGTGGCGGAGGTGCCGTTCCGGTCATCATCATGGAGAACCGCAGCCGCTCCGACCACGTTTTCGTCATGGCGGGCGAGGTCGTTTCGGGCGGCAAGCAGACGCGGACCGTCCGGCGGGACATCATCTTGAGCCCCGGCCAGCGCGTCGAGACGCCCGTCTTTTGCGTGGAGGCCCATCGGTGGCGTGGCAAGTCCGATTTCAGCGCGGCCGGCGTTCTGGTTCCGCAGTCGATCCAGAAGGCCCTGCGCAAGGGGGCCGACCAGTCGGCCGTCTGGGCCGAGGTGGCCCGCAACAACGCCGCCCTCGGTTCCGAAAACGCGACGGGCAGCCTGGAGGTCGGCCTCAAGGCCGAGCCCGTGGCGAGAAAACTCGCCGAGGTCCGTCGCACGATCGTGCCGGAGGTGCCGGCCGGGAGCGTCGGCTTTCTCTTTGCCGACCGCTTTGCCGGCCGCGCCGTCGGGGCCGAGTTCTTCGGCCGGTCGGACCTGGCACACGCCCTCCTGCCGAAGTTGATCGACGCCTACGCCGTGGACCTGGTCCTTCAGGTTCGGCGCGGCTGCGTCATGCGCCCGGTGGACCGTGCCATCGCACGGGAGTTCCTGAACCGCATCCGCCGCGCGGGAAGTTGCCGGACGGGCACGCCCGGCAGCGGCGCCGGCATCGCAACGCGAAGCGCCGGCCTGGTCGGCGACGGCGTGAGTTTCGGCTCGCACCTGGTCCATTTCGGGTGCCAGGTTGAGGAAAGGATCGTGGCACCGCTCGTGCGGCCTGTGCCCCGACTGCGGGCGCCGCGATGAGGGTGATCGTCGGGTAAGGGGCGCGGCGCAAACCGAAAGGGGACTCTCGATGAAACTCACAAGGCTGGTGGGACTGGCGGCGGCCATGGCGGCCCTGACGTGCGCTGCCCTGAACGCCCACGGCGCCGGGATGCTGATTCCCAAAGACAAGAGCCTGCCGCCGCTGGCGGTCAAGTACCTGCGCGTGGACACGCACATCGAGGACCAGGTGGCCACAACGCGCGTGGTCCAGGAGTTTCGGAACTCGACCGGGCGGGACCTGGAGTGCACGTACATCTTCCCGGTGCCGAAGACGGCGGCGATCCGCGACTTCGCCATGTACATCGGCGGCAAGCGCATGAGGGGCGAACTGCTGGAGGCGGACAAGGCCCGGCGGGTGTACGAAGAGATCGTCCGGCGGGCCAAGGACCCCGGCCTCCTCGAATACATGGACGGCAACCTACTGCGGATGCGGATCTACCCGGTGCCCGCCCGCGGCACCCAGAAGGTGGAACTCGAGTACACGCACCTGGTCCCCACGGACGACGGGTTGAGCGAGTACGTCTTTCCGCTGCGGATCGGCGAGAAGGCGTCGAAGACGCTCGAGGATTTCACCGTCACGGTTCGGATCCGAAGTGCGACGCCCATCAAGAACGTTTACAGCCCCACGCACGAGGTCGGCGTCGCGCGGCGGGGCGACCACGAGGCCGTGGCCGGCATGGAGACCAAGGGGGCGCTCTTGGACCGCGACTTCCAACTCTTCTGGACGGTCAGCAAGAAGGACTTCGGCCTCTCGCTGATGACCTACCGCCCTGACCCTGGGAAGCCCGGCATGTTCCTGATGCTGATTGCGCCGAAGAGCGAGTTCCGCGATAAGGACCGCGTGCCGCGCGACGTGGTCCTGGTGCTCGACACGTCGGGATCGATGAAGGGAGAGAAGATCGTGCAGGCGAAGAAGGCCATGAAGTTCTGCATCGACAAACTCCGGCCCGAAGACCGTTTCGCGATCATCCAGTTCTCAACCATAGCCCAGTCGTTCGCCGAGGGATGGACCGCCGCGAGCGACGGGGACCGGAAAAAGGCCCGCGAGTGGATCGACGCCTTCGAGGCCGCCGGCGGCACGAACATCGGAGAGGCGCTTCAGAAGGCCCTTAACCAGCCGAAGGAACTCCGGGACAGAGAAGAGGTGCGGCTCACAACGGTCCTGTTCCTGACCGACGGCCGGCCGACCGTGGACGTCACCGACATCGAGGCCCTGGCCAAACGCGTCAAGGAACAGAACAAACGCAACTGGCGGATCTTCACCTTCGGCGTCGGCGACGACGTCAACACCCGTCTCCTGGACCGCATGAGCGGCGACACGGGCGCCCTGACCGAGTACGTCCGCCCAAGCGAGGCCATCGACGGCAAGATAACCCGCCTGTTCTCGAAGATGAGCCATCCGGTGCTGACCGGGCTTGAGATCGAAGTCCCCGGCGTCAAGATCACCGAGACGTATCCGAGGCAGTTGCCGGATCTGTTCCGGGGGTCGCAGGTGGTCCTCGTCGGGTCCTACATCGGCGACGGCGATTCGGTCATCCGTCTGAAAGGCCGGGTCGGCAAGAGACGCGAAGAGTTCGTCTACGAGGGGACGTTCCCGAAGAACTGTAAGGAGCGGTCGTTCATCGCCTCGCTCTGGGCCCATCGCAAGATCGGGTATCTCCTGGACCAGATCCGCCTGCACGGCGAGAACAAGGAACTGAAGGACGAAGTGGTGCGGCTGAGCCTGGCCCACGGCATCGAGACGCCCTACACGAGTTACCTCGTGCTCGAGAGCGCCGAACAGTACAAGCAGTACGGCATCGCGGCGAGCACCGCCCTGCGGCGGGAGGGCTCCGGCGCCGTCGCGGATGGGCCCGTGCCCGAGGCGCGGCCGGCGCCAATGGAGCCCGCCAAGGTGGCTCGGGCCATGAAACGCAAGGCCGACCGGCTCAGCGACACCTTCGCACTCTCGGAGGCTGGGGGGAAACTGCGGCCCTCGCCGTCGGCCGAATCCGCGCGGAGACGGGCGGCCGTCCGGTTCCAGGTCGGGCCGGGCGACGGGTTCGGGGGCTACGCCAGTACCGGCGTCCGCGCCGACGAGCGGGACTTCGAGAAGGCCGAGACCGGCAAGACCGCCGTCGAGATCGCCCAGGAGTGCCAGCGTCTGCGGCGGGCGAGGAACGCCAGCCGCGACCTGCGCGGCGTCCAACAGGTCCAGCACCGCGCCGGCCGCCAGTTCGTCAACTATCGCGGCGTGTGGGTGGACGAACGGTTCGCCGGCGACGAGAAACTCACGAAGATCAAGTGGGGCTCGGAGGCCTACTTCCAGTTGGTCCGCGACCGGGCCGACATGCGGGCGGCACTCAGCCAGGGCAAGCGGGTCGTCGTCGTGACGGCGTGCGGCCAGGCGGTGGCAGTGGACACCGACTCGGGTCTGGAAGAACTGACCGCCGAGCAGATGAAGGCGCTCTTTACCGACGCGCCAAGCAGATAGAGTCGGCAGACGGGCCGATGCCTCAACCGCACATTGCGCGGTGGGTCGGGGTACGTGTTTAGCGGGGTGGCACGGCCCCTGGGCCGTGCAGCCGCACTCGGCGCGATGCGGCCCACGGCCGCGTCTTCGTCGCTGCCGTGCCACCCTCTTGGTGGCGCGTGGGACGCTAAACACGTACGAGTCGGGAGACACGCCGCGCTATGCCTTGGTAGAGTTGAACGTGAGCTGTTCTAGACGACGCCGGTGCTCGCGTGGATCTCCACCCACGTCTTGATGCAGTTTCGGCCGGCTTGCTTGGCGGCGTAGAGGGCCTCGTCGGCCCGCCGGATCAGGTGATCCGGACCGCCGGGGCCCCCGTCCTTCAGGGCGCTGATGCCGACGCTGGCGGTGATCCCGACGTCTATCGTTCCGTCCGAGATCGGGTGCCGTGCGATGTGCGTGCGGATCCGTTCGGCTGCATTTCGGGCATCCCCGGCCGACGTCTCGGGCATCAGGACCATAAACTCCTCGCCGCCGTACCGGGCAACAACATCCGTGGCCCGCGCGGCGCGGCGTATGATGGACGCTGCTTTGGCCAGTACCTGGTCGCCGAGCGCATGGCCGTAGGTGTCGTTGACCACTTTGAAGCGGTCCAGGTCGAGCATGGCCAACGCCAGGTCGACGCCGCTGCGTCCGGCGCGGCGGCACTCCTGCTGGAGCATCTCGAGGAAACGCCGGCGGTTCCACAGGCCGGTCAGTTCGTCTGTGGTCGCGAGTTCCTTGAGGCGCCGATTGGCCTTTTCGAGGCGCGTGTTGGCCTCGGCCAACTTGCTCTGGGTCTCCTTGCGTTCGACGGCATAGCGAATGGCCCGCGCGAGAAGTTCGCCATCGGCCTGCCCCTTGACGAGGTAATCCTGGGCGCCTCGCCGAAGGGCCTCCACCGCCAGCGCCTTGTCGTCCAGAACGGTCAGGACGACGATCGGCACCCAGGGCGCGCGGGCGACGACCCTGGCGAGCGTGTCGAGGCCACGGCTGTCCGGGAGCAAAAGATCCAACAGGACCACGTCCGCGGCGCCGGGCGCGAGGTGCCGGAGGCCGTCCTGGAGACAGTCGGCCAATGTTACGTCGAACGGCCCGCCCACCGCCTCGGCGAGCAACTCGCGGATGAGGCGAGCGTCGCCGGGGTTGTCCTCAATCAGAAGAATACGCATCGATCCGCCGTCCATGGGCGTTACTCCCGCGGCAGTTGAACAAAGGCCAGCCAGAAGTCCTCGATGGAGCGGACCACTTCCAGGAACTTGTCCAGGTCCACCGGCTTGGTGACGTAACAGTTCGCATGGAGGTCGTAGGTTCTGGCGATGTCTTCTTCGGCCTGCGAGGTGGTCAGGATGACGACGGGAATTCGCTTCAGGTCCGGGTCGGCCTTGATTTCGGCCAGGACCTCGCGGCCGTCCTTCTTGGGCAGGTTCAGGTCCAGGAGGATGAGGTTGGGCCGAGGCACATCGGCGTAGGGGCCCTGGCGGCGAAGGAAGGCCATCGCCTCGATGCCGTCCGGGACGACGCTGACGCGATTGAGGACCTTGCCCTCCTTGAGGGCCTCCTGCGTCAGGCGTGCATCGCCCGGATTGTCCTCAACCAGGAGGACCTCCGCCGGTCTGACCGGCGTTTGCGTAGACCTCATCGGCTGCGTGGTCGGTTGACTCGTCATCGGTCCTTACCTCCCTTTGTGGGATAGTGAAATAGAACGTGGAGCCCGTCCCCGGTTCGGACTCCATCCAGATGCGTCCGCCGTGTCGCTCGACGATCTTCTTGGCGATGGCCAGGCCGATGCCCGTTCCCTCGTACTCGTCCCGGGCGTGCAGGCGCTGGAAGATGGCGAAGATGCGCTGGTGGTACTGCGGCTCGATGCCGATGCCGTTGTCGCGGACGGCGAACTGCCACCCGCCGCCGGTCTGCTCGGCCGAGACGTGGACCTTCGGCGGCGCCTCGCCGTGGTACTTGATGGCGTTGCCGATGAGGTTCCGGAGCAGGCGGCCGAGTTGGACCTCGTCGGCCACGACCGTCGGAAGCGGGTCGTGTGTCACGGTCGCGCCGGTCTCGGTGACGGCCACCTCCAGGTTCGACAGGACCTCATCCATGACGGTCTCGCAGTCGGTCGGTTCAAACGCCTTGCCGCGCCTCGTCACACGCGAGTACGCCAGAAGGTCGTTAATCAGCACCGCCATCCGCTCGGCGCCGTCCACGGCGAAGTGGATGAAGTCATCCGCGTCGTCGTCGAGTTGGCCTTTGTAGCGCCGCTCGAGCATCTTGACGTAGCCGCTGACCATCCGCAGCGGTTCCTGGAGGTCGTGCGAGGCGACGTAGGCGAACTGTTCGAGTTCGGCGTTGGAGCGCGCGAGTTGCTCCGTCCGCCGGGTCAGCGCTGCCTCGGCCTCCTTTCGCTGGATGATCAGGCCGAGTCGTCCGGCCAGAGCGTCGATCAGGGCGCGTTCATGTTTCAGGAACGGCCCTTCGTCGGACTCGGGGGGTTCTTCCAGGTAGCAGACCTCGACGCAGCCGCGCTCTTGGCCGCCGACCCGGATGGCGGCGCTCTGGCGCCAGGGGCTCTCGGCCCCCGGGTGGGTCTCAAAGACCTCGCCGTTAAAGCGTATGCGCCCGCACGCGATGTCCGGATACCGCCAGGCGGGCGGCAGAAGTGCGACGGCCTCCTGAAGAACCTGCCGGGGGGTCATCTCGGGCCGCTCGGCGATGCGACTCAACTCGTACAGGGCGTTGAGTTCCTTGACGCGTTCGTCCGAGGCGCGGTTGGAACGGGCCAACTCCTCGGAGCGCTTCTCCAGCGCCTCCTCGGCCTTGGCTACGGCCTCGGACATCTCCTGCAAGGCCGTCAGGAGCAGCCCCACCTCGTCCCTGCTCCGGACCTGGATGTTCGGTTTTCGTTCGCCCTCGGCGATGCGCCCGGCAACGTCCATCGCCAGTCGCAGCGGCCGCGTGATGCTGCGAGAGATAAGAACTGCCAGGCCCATGGCCACCAATAAGACGAGGCCTGAAACCGACGCCATGCCGACCAGGGCGGTCCGTTTGCTCCTTCTTGCCGCCGCCACCGACTCTCCGATGAAGCCTTCCATTGCCATCATCAGCCGTTCGAGTGCGGCGTGCACTGGGCACTCTTCATCCTCGTGTCCCGTGGTGATTCCCGGTATTTCGGCCTGTGCCTCCCGGAGTTTGCCTTGTGCAAGAAGATTGAAGACGCGCTGCACACGAAACTGGTGGTCGGCATGTTCCGTGTGGAGATCTCTGAGTTGGTAATCGACTTCCAGGAGTCTGCGGCCCCTGTCGGGTCCCTTGCATTCCTGGCAAGCGCGCCCGAGCAACTCGCAGGCTTTCTCAAGTTCTTGAGCAAGCAGTCGGTTATGCTCGGCGAACCTCTCTCTTTCCGTCTCGAAGTCGTCTTGTGCTGCGCTGGCCCCTGCCATGCGTGTGCCGAACCGTGCGGCCCGCTCGACATGCCGCATCTGTTCGACGTGGTGGAACGCAACGGCATTGAGGGTCTTGACGAGCGGCAGGCTCTCGTTGGTTATCGCGCGAAGTTCCTTTCCAATGACACTGATGTGCCTGAGCCCGATCCCTACCACCAAGACCGTCGACAACAGGGCCAGGCACAGGAGAACGGCGAGTTTGGTCCGAATCCTCGCGTTGCGTAGAAAGGCTCGCATGATAAACGTTGCCCCCTGCTACTGTTCGAAGAACCTCCGAATACCCCCAGAGTCGACTGAATCTTCTAAGGGAACGCGCTGCTCGATGATGCCTTGCTCAAGCATGAAGCGTTGCATCTCTCTCAGCGAATTCAACAAATAGCCCGGGCTGTCGGGTTTTCCGAAGGCCCTTCGATTCTCTGCCAGGCTGGTGAAGAATATCCCCTTAAAGGACGCCTTGAGGTCGGGAATCGGCGTTCCGTTGAGTAGGTTCAGGGCGTGCAGGTAGGTGTCGGTGTCACTGCCCTTAAAGTTGAGGGCGTCGTTCCAGGCCCGAATCCAGTGGTCGACGACGTCGGGATGGTCCCGGGCGAGTGCTTCCTTCACAAAGAGAACGTCGCAGATGGCACGTGGGATCTCCAGCGACGAGAAAACAACGTGCCCGCCGCCTTGACGTGCCAGATTCGACATGTAGGGCTCGTAGATCCCTGCCGCGTCCACTTGGTCGTGCAAGAAGGCCTGTTGGAGCGCATCCAAATCGAGGTTCACCAGTTTCACCTCGGTCCGGTCCAGTCCGGCCTTTTCCAGCGCCTTGAGAACCGTAAAATGCGCAATCGTGCCCTCCTGCACGCCGATGTGTTTCCCCTTCAGGTCCGGAAGCGAACGGATACGGTTCTTGGCCACAATGCCGTCGCTTCCGGTCGTGTAATCGAGCAACAGGACGATCTTGAGGGGTGTCCCACGAGAGGCCGCCAGGATCGCTTCGTAGATGGTCAGTGTGGCGGCGTCTGCTTCCCCGCGCTGAAACGCCTCCAGGGCAGTAACATAGTCCTCCGCTTGAAAGAACGTTGTGCGAAAGGATGATTCACGCTTCTCACGCCGGCGGACCCCTATCTCGAAGGTATCCCAGGCCGGCCACCAGGCCTTGGCAATCGTAAACCCCTGCGCCCCAGTCCCGGCAGACTCACAACCGCACATGAACTGGCCGGCCACGACCAGGCCAAGAACCAGCACAAGTGCCGCCAGAAGATATTCCTTGCGCTTCATCCGGCGCCCTCCACCTCGAATCTGCTCTCGGCCGCATGCTCCACGCAGCATTCGCTCCGCATGGGCGCGGTCTGTCCAATCAGGCTGTGATGCAGGAAAAAGAGGAAAGGCGTTCGGAGCCGACAGGCGCACCATCGCCGCATTCCATGCGCTATTCCTTCCCAGCACATCCTGCCGTTGCGGTGTGCGCGTGACCGGCCTTGGACTTATCGGCCGGTTCTCGTTCGCGCTTTACACTTTTGCGGCCCAAAACAGTCGCATCGGCGGTTTGCGGAGGTCGGGGCGGCTGCTATAATGGTCTCATGCCCCCCAAGACGCCACGAGTCCGAAACAAAAAGGCCCGACGCAACTACCACGTCCTGGAGACCGTGGAGGCGGGGCTCGTGCTGGAAGGGTCGGAGGTCAAGGCCCTGCGCGAGGGAAAGGGCAACATCGACGAGGCCTTTGCACGCCTCAGGGGCGGCGAGGTGTACCTCTTCAACATGCACATCGGCCCGTACGCCCAGGCCCATCAGTTCGGCCACGACACCCGCCGCACGCGGAAACTTCTGCTGAAACGGCGCCAGATCAGCCGCTTCCTCGGACGGGCCGTCGAGAAGGGCTACACACTGGTTCCGCTGACGGTTTACTTCAAGCGCGGCTGGGCGAAGGTGGAACTCGCCGTAGTGCGCGGCAAACGCGAGTTCGACAAGCGCGAGGACCTGAAGAAGCGCGATCACCAGCGCGACATCGCACGCGAACTCGCCCGACGAAGCCGCGGACGGTAACCGAGCCCGCCGCGGCCCGCAGCCGAGCCCGCCGCGGGAGCGGCGGGTTACCTCGACCCGCGCCGGCCGCCAACAAGGAGGCCACATACGGCTCAAGTCGCCTCGGAAATCTGCCGATTCCCCTGGTGCTATGACCACGCTAACGATGCCTGAAAACGACACGCAAACCGACCGCCCGGCCCTCGAGACCCCCTTCGTCTCCGTGGCCCTGCCCATCGGTGTGGACCAGACCTTCGCCTATCGCCTGCCGGAGCCTCTGCGCGGCAAGGTGTGGCCCGGCCAGCGGGTCAAGGTGCCTTTCGGCCGGGGCAACCGCTGGGCCGTCGGCTGGATCGCCCGGGGTCTGGAGGCCACCGACATCAAGGAGGTCAAAGAGGTTGCCGAGATCCTCGACGACGAGCCGCTCCTGACACGGGACCTGCTGGACCTGGCCTTCTGGATGGCCCGGTACTACGTTACGCCCATCGGTCAGGTTTTCGAGGCGATCCTGCCCGCCGCCGTCAAGCGGAAGGCAGGGTTCAAGACCGTCCAACTGGTCGTCCGGACCGAAAAGAGCGAGTCGGAGGTCGATCGCATCCTCTCTAAGCAGCGCCGCGTCCTCGACCGCCTGGCCCAGGCCGAGGGAACCCCGCTGGCGCCCCGCGAACTCGCCCGACAGGCCGGCTGCACCGTGGCCGTCATCAAGAGTCTCGAAAAGAAGGGCTTGGTGCGCATCGAGACCCGCGAGGTCGATGAGTTTGCGCGAGACCTGTTCATCGAACTCGAAGAACCCAAGACGATCCACCTGACGGCCGAACAGGCCCTCGCCCTCCAGCGGGTCAAGGCCAGGATTGCCGCCGAGGAGTTCGGCGTCATCGTCCTTCAGGGGGTCACCGGCTCGGGGAAGACCGAGGTGTACCTGCGGGCCATCGAGGACGTGGTCGAGCGCGGCCGGCAGGCCATCGTCCTGGTGCCGGAGATCGCCCTCACGCCTCAGACCATCCGACGCTTCCGCGAACGCTTCACGCACGTGGCGGTCCTGCATTCAGGTCTAACGGACGTCGAGCGGCATCGCCAGTGGCGCGACATCCGCGAGGGCCGGGCCGACGTCGTCGTGGGCGCACGCAGCGCCGTCTTCGCCCCGGTCCGGGACCTGGGCCTCATGGTCATCGACGAGGAACACGAGAACTCGTTCAAACAGGACACCGCGCCGCGCTACCACGCTCGCGACAGCGCCATTATGCGGGCGAACCTCGTCGGCGTGCCCGTGGTGTTGGGCTCCGCCACGCCGAGCCTCGAGTCGTATCAGAACGTCCGGACGCTCGACCATTACCAGGAAGCGCGGTTGACGCAGCGGATCGGCGGCCGCCCGATGCCGCCCGTACACATCATCGACATGCGCCAGGAAGTGGCCGAACGCAAAGGGCACCACGCCCTGTCACGGGCGCTGGAGAAGGCCATCGCCGAAGCCTGGCGCAAACAGCAGCAGACCATTCTGTTCCTCAATCGGCGAGGCTTCTCGACCCACCTGTTCTGCGTCAAGTGCGGGCACGTTGCCAGGTGCCCCGACTGCGACGTCGGCATGACCTACCACGCGAAGCCGGGCGTGCTCCAGTGCCACTATTGCGGCCAGAAAGCACGCCCGCCCGAGACGTGCCCCGCCTGCGGCGCCGAGACCATCAACTACTGGGGCACCGGCACCCAGCGCGTTGAAGACGAGGTCCAGCGCAAGTTCCCCGACATCCGCCTCGGACGCATGGACGCCGACTCGATGCGCCCCCGCGGCGGGCACGCGCGCCTCCTGTCGGCCTTCCGCGACGGCGAGGTCGATATCCTGCTCGGCACCCAGATGGTTGCCAAGGGACTCGACTTCCCGAACGTGACGGTCGTGGGTGTCATCAACGCCGACGTCGCCCTGAGCCTGCCCGATTTCCGCGCTAACGAACGGACGTTCCAACTCGTTACGCAGGTCGCCGGACGTACGGGACGCGGGCCCAAGGGCGGCGAGGTCTTCGTTCAGACCTTCCAGCCCGACCACCTCACCATCCAACTGGCCGCCAAGCACGATTACGACGCCTTCGCCCGCGACGAACTCGAGACACGCCGGCGCCTGGGCTATCCGCCGTTCGGGCGGCTGGCACGGATCGTCGTCCGCAGCCAGCAGCGCCAGAGGGCACACGAGGCGATCCAGGCGGTGGCCGGGCGGCTCATCGAACCGGCCCGCGTCGCGGGGATCACCATCCTCGGCCCGCAGCCCTGCCCCATCTCGAAAATCAGCCGCTTCTGGCGGTACCATCTGCTGTTGAAAGCGCCCTCGGCCCGGGCACTGCTGCACTTCTTCGACGGCGTGCGCAGCGACCTCTCCCCGCCCGGCAACATCCAGATGGCCATCGACGTCGACCCGCAATCGACGCTGTAATCTGAAATCTGCGATCTCCGATCCGCCATTCCCAGGACCGCTCGCGGCCCGCCGCGCACCAACTCAGCGGCCACGGCCGCAATGAGCACGATCAGGATAGGGATCGGTTTCGGCATCTGGCGTCGCCAACGGCTGACGGTCCTCGGTGGTGCGGCGTCCGGCCCGGTGCGGCCACTTCTCAGTATACACACTCCTTGGCCGCCTGGGCAAAGGCCTTCAGGTTTTCGGGCGGGGCGAAGAAGAAATGGTCGCAGGCCGAGCAGATGTAGCCCCCGCCCGCTCCGGCGGTCTCGAAGAGTCGGTGGACCTCTGCCCGGACCTGCTCGGGGCTGCCCTCGCCGAGGATCTGGAACTGGTTCATCCCGCCGACGAGCGCCACGCGGTCGCCGATGCGGCGTTTGACCTCGCCGATGTCGGCCACGTCGCCGCCGACGGCGGGCGGACTGAGCGTCTCGGACGCGTCGCACCCGTTGGCGGCGATCAGGTCGAGCAGGGGCATCATTCCGCCGCACGTGTGGTACACCACCTTCTGGCCTGCGGCGTGGCAGGCGTCGTGAATTTTGCGTGCGTAGGGCAGGCAGAACTCCTCGTGCATCTTCGGGGAGATAAGGGTGCTGGAGCCCGCCCCGCCGCCCGTCTCGATGAGGTCGAACCTGGCCCCGTCGAGCGACTCCTCGATGAACCGCAGTTTCTTTACCAGGAGCACGTCGAGCAGGTGATGGACCCAGGCGGGGGTATCGATGGCGGCGAAGATCATCGGTTCCTCGCCGTAGAGGCAGCAGGCGTGCTGCCAGCATCCGGCCTGCTCGCCCCAGACGAAGCCGCGCAGGATGCCGGCGTCGCCGAGCGAAGCGTACGCCTCCGCAATCCGCCGCTGGTCCAGCCGGGGCACGGGCATGTATTTCTCGATGAGGTCCACGTCGCGCTCAGGGTCCTTGATGAGGCGCCCCGTGATCCAGGTGGTGTAACGGTTGGTGCCGGTCGCGTAGGAGAGGTCGCCTTCGGGCGTCGTCACGGTGCAGCGGATGAGGCGCTCGTCGGGGTCGTCCTTGACCACGGTTGGCTGCACGTGCCAATCGGGCGAGAGGTCGGGTGCGGCGGGGTCTTTGGCGACCCACATCTGGTCCATGCCCTCGCAGAATGGGATAGCGGCATCGAGGCCCACGGCCTTGAAGGCCTCGAGTTCGTCCATCCCGCCCATGTACGTGTCGAGGTGATACGGCTGCCACTGATGGATGGTCGTCGGCAGACGGTCGGGCACTTCGCGCGCCAGGGCACGCAGCATGCGTTCTTTACTGGTCACGAGACAATTCTCCTTGACGGTCAATCGCAGTGGAACACTTCTTCCATGGTGGCCCAGAACTCGTCCGGGCCGCGGGTCGCGAGCGGCTCCAGGAGCGGTTTGCAGACGTCCCACCACGCTTGCGTGGCGGTGTCGGCGGCCATCCTGGCCATGTCGGCGTCGAAGTCCTCGCCGGTGTATTCGAAGTAACTGAACAGGCAGCCGTCTTTGTGGTAGATGGAATAGTTGCGGATGTTGCACTCGCGGATCATCGCCAGGACGCCGGCGGGCACGTCGGCGTGCAGGTGCTTGTACTGCTCGACGTTCTCGGGCGGCACCCGCACCATCATGCCGTAACGTTTCATCGCGGTAACTCCCACCTTGCGCCGTCAGACCTGGCGGTCGAACTCGCCGAGGTCCAGGGGATACGTCCCGTGCTCGCGTACGAGGTTGACGAGGTAATCATAGGTGGCCGGAGCGACGTTGTCGGGCACGCTGTGGTCGGACTGGAGGATGAATCCGCCGCCCTTGGCGGCATTGAGTTTCGTGAGGACCTCGCGGCGTACGGCGTCGCGGTCGCCCGTGGCGAGGACGCGGACGTCGATGTTGCCGTTGAACGCCCAGCGGTCGCCGAACCGGCGTTTCAACTCGACCACGTCGAGGCCCGCCTTGGCCTCCAGGGGATTATACGCGTCCACCCCGACTTCGATCATGTCCTCGAAGATCGCGCTGGCGTTGCCGCAGCCGTGATAGATGACCTTGAGGCCGTGGGCGTGGACGGCGTCGCAGATGCGCGCCAGTTGGGGCTTGTGGGCTCGTCGCCAGAAATCGGGCGAGAAGAGCATGCCCTGGTCATACGCAACGTCGCCCCAGACGTAAAGGCCGGCGAGTTTGCCGGCTGCTGCGGCGATCTGTCCCTCGACGATGCCGACGAGGAAATCGCCCAGCCGCTCGATGAACGCGGCGAGGCGGTCGGGATCCTCGGCGATCTTATAGTACACGTTTTCCGGGCCGATGACGCGCCACAGTTGCTCCTGGATTTCGCAGACGCTGCCGAAGACGCAAGTGTGGTCGGCGCAAGCGCTGACCCGGTCAACGAACGAGGGATAGCCGAGGTTCAGCGTGTCGGTGACGGCGTTGATCTGGTCGTCGATGGCCTCGTGATACCGGCGGGGGTCGAGCGGGTCGTCGAACTCCAGGGCGTCCATGTCGTCGTAGGAGGTGGTCTCGAAGTCGAGGTAGTTGGGCATGGGGAAATCGGCCCGCCGCTCGATGGTGACCCCGAAGCCGGTCCGGACCACCTTGCGCTGGGGCGTGTCCTGGAGGACCTCGATGCCGGTGATGTGCGGGTCCATGTTCGGGTTTACGACGACCATGTCGAGGTCCCAGTAGCGGTACGGGTCGAAGTCGTCGGCGACGTCGAGTTCTCGCCTGGCGCGGCGGAGGAAGTTGGTCCAGAAGAACTCGCCGACGGGCACGCGGTCGGCCTCGCGGTGCTGAATCGCTGCCAGGACGCGTTCGGTCTTGGCCTTCGCATCGTTACGCATGAGGCGTGTTTCTCGTCGTCACTGGGGCTTCCCGATGACAAGGTCGGCCTTGCGTTCGGGCGGCGTGACCGTGAGGCTGCGGACTTTGCCGTCGCGGAAATCGCACTCGACGGTGGTCTTGGCCGGCGCGTGGAGTCTGAACTCGACGTTCCAGTCTTTCGGCCATGCCGGGAGCAGAAAGATCCTGCTGCCGTCGGTCTGGAGAAGCATCGCCTGAAGGGCCTTCATCAACACGCCGCCGTGGTCCTGGTCGGGGATCCAGTCGTAGTTGGGTCCCCAGAAGGCGGGGAAGCGCGAGCCGCGGTGGGAGTTCTTCGCGCGGCCGACAAGGTTTCGTCGTGCCTGGTCGGTCAGGCCCAGGTAAGCCATGAAGATTTCGTCCTGGCGCCAGCCGGAGTTGCCCTTGTTCCAGCGATGGTTCAGCGCACTGACGGCCAGATCGGCGTTGGGTCGATTGAACGACGCCAGGCGGAACGGGAACACGCAATACAGTTCGGGGTTTTCGCTGTTGCGTTTGTTCTCGAACTTCTCAGCCGGGGCGAAGGCGGTCTTGCCATTGACCTGGCGCGTGGGCAGGGCGGGCAGTTTCTTGCGGAACGTCCTCCAGAATGCCCGCTGCTCGGGCGTGGTCAGGCGATCAGGCAATGCCAGCAGCCGCGCAGTCAGAGCGTGCAGGCCGGCCAGTTCCGGCATCGGGTTCGTGCACTTCCACCACGTCTCGCATGCCATGGCCGGGTGCATAACGAGTTTGCCGTTCTTATCGACATCGTAGTGCTCATCGAAGAATGTCATGACCGCATCCGCGGTCGGCAGAACCTTTTGTTTAAGGAAGTTCTCATCACCGGTGTATTCATAGTAATCGAGCGCCATGTACGCCAGTTCCGGCCCGGCGACCCATTCCCACTTGTGCCAGCCGGATACCTGGAGTTTGTCTTTGCGTTTCTCAAACGGCGTCCAGCCGTAGGATTGGTTGAAGACATCGCCCCAGAAGTGGACGCACTCGATGTAGTACGCCCCGCCATGGCCGAAATAGTGCTTCGTGCGATAGAGGTTCAGCGGCAGGAAGCGGTCGATGTACTGCGCGAACAGCGGAAGCATCAGGTCGGTATCGCCGCTGGTGCACATGCTGATGTAGGGCAGCCGCGTGTTCTGCCACCAGTAGCCCGGTCCCCAGCGGCGGTAGTCGGCGTCGCCGGGCTTGCCGGGATGCGGGACGGTGAAGATGGAGCCGTTGAACTTGATCGGATACGCCCCGCGCCCGGCGCAGATATCGATGAAACGCTGCAGGGCATACGCGCGGCTGATGATTTGGGCGTCGTCAATCTTGCCGGACCCGTCGGCCTCCTCGGCCACGATCCAACTGCGGTTCCATCGCTGGGCCCACCACTTCTCGTGGGCCGCCCGCCGTGCCGCGAACTCAATCGCGCCGACGCGCTGCATGTGCTTCTCCATCAGCGCCAGCCACTGCTCCTCCGTCGCCGGGTGAAGCGTATCGACGTAGATGCTGAACTGGTGCCGCTTGCTTGCCGGCGATTGCAGGTGCGTATCGTCGAGGCGCCTGGCGCCCGGCGCGGTGATGATCGCGCCGAAGGTGCGATGCAGCAGCGGATCGTCGCGCTCGTAACCGGTCATGCCCTGGATGCGCGCATGATCGCTCGGGCCGACGGACTTGACGTTGCGGTGGTACCAACCGATGCGGCCGGTCTGGTTGGCGAGGATCGTGTCCGGCTCGACGACGGTCGGCCGTTTTTGCGGATCACGGTTGAGGACGTCGCTGCACTCGATGCTCGGCAGTTTCTCCTGCCTGGTCCGCCACAGTTCGATCGCCGCCGTGGCCGAGGCCGGCTGGGGCGCCTCGATGGCGACGTGAATCACGGGGTGGTTGGCATCGACCCACAATTGCAGTTTCGCCGCCTGGCCTTCGCCGTAGCGGACGGTCATGGTGGCGTCTTTCAGGCTGAGCGTCTGCCGGAATCCGGGCGACGAGGTCTGCCGGCGCGGGTCGAGGCCGATGCGCACGCGGCCGACCTTGAGCAGGCGCCCGTTGTCGCCCCAACTGTCGGTCCGCGAGATGTAGAACAGAAGGTCGCCGCTCGGCTCGACCCAGGCGTTCAGGCCGATACGGCCGTTGCCCAGGGGCATGGAACCCAACGCATCTTTGCTCGGCGTCTTCCAGAGGACGTTGCAGGCGTCCATCCGGTGTGCCGTCTCGGCCGCGCCGGCGGCTGCCACAGGGCAGATGCACAGGGCCGCTGCAACGGCCGGGCCGAAGAGGAAGCGGTTGAGCGCACTGGCCATCGTCGTTCTACTCCTTCTCTGTGGGGCCGCTCAGAACTGGCCCTTGAACTGGTGGGCGTTCTCCTTCGTGATGGGCGGGCAGGGGATGAGGTACGATTCCCTGAGCGTCTCGCCGTTGAGGTGGCGGACGGCCAGGCGCAGGGCGCTGCGTCCTTCCTCCTCGGGCTGCTGGAAACTCGTGCCCGTGAGCCGGCCTTCCCTGATGGCCTCGATGGCCTCCTGGCTGCCGCCCATGCCGACGACGGCGACGTGGCTGCGGCCGGCCTGGCGGCAGGCGTCGGCTGCGGCGATGGCGAAGTTGTCGCCGTGTGCGTAGATGCCCTTCAGGTCGGGGAACTTGCCGAGCCAGACCTGCGTCTCCTTGATGGCCTTGCCGCGGTCGCCGCCGTGAGGCGCGCGGCCGAGGAGTGTGACGTCCGGATACTTTGCGAGCACATCCCGGAGGCCCTTTGAGCGCGCGAGTTGCGGGCCGGTGCCGAGGTGCTGGTGGAGTTCGACGATGCCGCCCACCCCTCCGATGGCGTCCATGAGTATCTCGGCCGACGTAACGGCCCCGGCGTAGGTGTCGGTTCCCGTGTAGCAGAGGTAGTCGCATCCTTCGGCGACCTCGCGGTTAACGATGATGACGGGGATATTGGCCTCGTTCAGCGCCCGCACGCCCGCGACGAGCGGCTCTCTCTTCATGGGCACCACGCACGCCAGGTCCACCTGTTTGGCGATGAGTTCCTGGATCTGCTGAATCTGGAGCACCGGGTCCTCTTTGGCGTTCATGATGATGACCTCGGCGCCGAGTTTCCTGCCCTCGTCGACGGATCCGAGCCGCATGTTCTGCCAGTAAGGATGGTCGAGGGTCATGCAGAATCCGATCTTGAACGCCGCGGGCGCACCCGGCCCGCCGGCCTCGGTAGGGTCATCGCCCGAACAGCCCATCGTCAGTGCCAGCGCCAGTGCCGCGACCGCCGCTAAAGACGAGCGGTACCTGTTTAGCGTGGTGTCATTCCGAGCGACCGCGGCGCAGCCGCGGGAGTCGAGTCCCGGCGCGTCGGGATCGCCGTTATCCGTGTCCGGACGACGAGATTTCTCCGCTCGGCCTCGCTGCGCGAGGCCTCGGTCGAAATGACATCGCTTCGAGAGCACGCTAAACAGGTACCACGAGCGACTTGCCATGTCACGTTCTCCTTGCTTTTCTGCCGCCCCCCCGGGCCAGCACGTCCACGGCGACGACCACGAGAATGATAAGCCCTCTGACGATGTTCCGGTACTCTTCTTGAACCCCAAACTGCGGCAGGAGGTTCTCGATGACCGACAGCAGCAACAGCCCGACCAGGGTGAAGAGCAGCCCCCCGCTCCCCCCGCCGAGCGGCGTGCCACCCACGATGACACTGGCGATCACCACCAGTTCCAGTCCGCGGTAACTCGCCGCCTGGGCCGTGTTCGACATGCCGGTGTAGATGACGGCCGCCACGGCGCACGTCAGGCCGCAGATGGCGTACGTGGCGGCCTTGACGAGCGAGGTGTTGATCCCGGCCAGCCACGAGGCGTTCTCGTTTCCCCCCACGGCGTAAACGTAGTGGCCGAACCGTGTGAAACGGAGCACGTACAGGCAGATGAGAAAAACGCCGGCGAAAACCAGTATCGGCACCGTAACCTGGTACGCCTCGCTCCCGAACAGGGGGACCTTGCCCCAGTACAGTTGGCTGAACGTGTTCTTCATCGCGAGCGGGACGCTCTCGGTCTGCCCGCCGTGCGTCAGAATCAGGGCGATGCCGCGAAACACCAGCATCGTGCTCAGCGTCGCCACAAACGGGTTGACCCCGATGTAGGAGATGGTGGCGCCGTTGAGGGCGCCGAGAAGGGTCCCGGCCGCGGCCGTCACAAGGACGGCAACCACAATGGACACCCACACGGGTTGGCCCGTCAGGGCCTGGAGCGCGAGGACGGTTACCACGCTGCACACCGTGGTCGTTGACCCGACCGACAGGTCGAAGCCGCCCGCCACCATCACGAACGTCATGCCGCACGCCATGATCCCCAGGTACGCCGCATTGGTCAGCAGGTTATAGACCAGGTTCTGCCACGTCAGGAAGGTCTCGGTCTGACTGGCCGAGACGGCGCAGAGGACGAGCAGCAGCAGCAGGACGGTGCCCGCCTGGATGAGTTGAAACGACGGTTTCCAACGGCCTCCGGCGGGCGTGGGCGGTTGAGGATTCGCGGTCATTCGTCACCTTCTCCGATGCATGCCGCAAACAGGGCGTCCACGTCGGTCCCGGGGCCGGGCATCTCGCGCACGATCCGCCCGTCGCGGACCATCAGGATGCGGTCGGCGAGATTGACGATCTCGAAGAACTCCGACGAGATCAGGATAATTCCTTTGCCGGCGGCGGCCAGGTCCATTATGAGGCGGTAGATCTGGGCCTTCGTGCCGATGTCGATGCCCTGGGTCGGTTCGTCAAGGATCAGGACTTTCGGGTCGCGGCAGAGCCAGCGTCCGAGTACCACCTTCTGCTGGTTGCCTCCGCTCAGGGTCTGGATCAATCGGGCCGGGTCGGTCGGCCGGATGCCCATGCGGTCGATCATTCGACGGGCGTTGTTTCGGATGCGGCGCGGGCGCAGCAAGCCGACGGCGCCGGACAGACGGTCGAGAACGCTGATGCCGATGTTCAGGCCGACCGAGGAGTCCGTGATGGTTCCGTCGCGTTTGCGGTCTTCCTGGATCATCCCGATGCCGCGCGCCATGCACCGCTTGGGCGAGCGCCGGGGTAGCGGCCGGCCCAGGAATTCGCATCGTCCGGCGGCCCGGTCGGCTCCGAAGACGGCCCGCGCGATTTCGGTCCGGCCGGAGCCCACGAGGCCGGCGATGCCAAGGATCTCGCCCTCGCGCAGATCGAACGAGATGTCGTGGAACGCCCCCGGACGCGTCAGGCCGCGCACCTTCAGAATCACCTCGCCGGGCGTGTTGCGCTTCGGGGGGAACATGTCGGTCAGTTTGCGGCCGAGCATCATCTGGCTGAGCGCCGATACCTTGCAGTCGGCAATCCGGCGTGTTCCGACGACCTTGCCGTCGCGAAGGACGGTCACGCGGTCGGCGATCTGCGGCAGTTCGGCGAGTCGGTGTGAGATGTAGATGATGCCGATGCCGCGGGCCTTCAGGCGGCGGATGACCTCGAAGAGCCGACCGACGTCGTCTCCGCCGAGCGATGCGGTCGGCTCGTCGAACACCAGCAGCCGCACGTCCTTTCGGATGGCATGGGCGATCTCAACCAGGCACTGACGAGCGTGACTCAGGCCCGCGACGCGCGCATCCGGGCGCAGGTCGAACTCCAGTTCGGTGAGCACGGCTTGAGCCTGGGCGGCCAGGGCGCGCCTGTCGAGCGTACCGGGCAGGCGGCCGGCCGGCTCGTGACCGAGCATGATGTTCTCGGCCACGGTCAGGTTTCCGAGAACGCTCAGTTCCTGGTAGATGACACCGATGCCCAGGCCAAGTGCCTGGCGGGGGTTGGTCAGGCGGACCTGTCGCCCGAAGACGGCGAGCCGTCCGCGGTAATCCGCAAAGCGGCCGGCCAGGACGTTCATCAGGGTGGACTTGCCGGCGCCGTTCTCGCCGACAAGAGCGTGTATCTCGCCGGCGCAGAGGTCGAAATCGACGTGGTCCAGCGCGCGGACCGCCCCGAAGTCCTTCTCGATGCCTTCCATACGCAGGATCGTGTCGCCGGGTTTCATCTCAGCGTCGCTCATGCGTGTCTCGTGGCGCAGCGCACCGGCTTCAGGCGTCGTAGATGCCGAACTCGCGGATCGCGTCGAACATGGCGACGACGTTCTCGACGGGCGTCTCTTCGAGGATCGCGTCGTGGCTGGCCCCCGCCACGAACCCCCCGCCGGGCTTCATGATGGCGAGCACCTCGCGCGTCGCGTCTCGAACGGAGCCGGGCGTGCCTTCGATCAGCACGTGATGGGAATCGATGCAGCCGTTGAAGAGGACGCGGTCGCCGAAGTCGCGCTTCAAGCCGCCCAGGTCCATACCGTGGCAGGAGGGTTGGATGGCGTGCAGGCCGTCGAGGCCCACTTCGATCATCGCCGGGATGAGTGGCGCGAAGCCGCCGCAGCAGTGCAGCATGACCTTCAGGTCGTAGGCGTGGCCCAGGTCGGTCAGCCGCGCAAGGTGCGGCAGGACGTATCGTCTGAACAGGTCCTCGCCGAGCAGCGGCCCGGTCTGGCTTCCGAAATCGTTTCCGATGAAGAAGATGTCGATGGCGTCGGCAGCGGCGTCGAAGATCTGTTGGCTCACGATCGCGTAGTAATCGACGACGTGCCCGAACAGCGCGTCCACCAACTCCGGCTCGTCGTACATCTTCAGGTACAGTTCTTCCATGCCGAGGAGTTCGAGGGCGTCGTGCCAGAACGGCGCCCAGTCGCCGCCGAGAATGGCGTACCGGCCGCCCCAGACCTGGGCGTCGGCCCGGACGCCGGAGACGTCCATCCACGACGGGTCGGGCCAGGCGTAGTCGTGGACCTCGTCGAGTGTCGCGCCGGCCAGCGGATGGTTCATCGCCATGCCGTACCCCACGCCGCTGCGTTCGATGCCGAAAGGCGTCCGCGAATGTACGCCGGGAGACAGTTGGAACTCGGGGCCGACGTACCGCGGCCAGACGCGTCGGAAATCATCGCCGAAACGGACGCGCAGGCCCTCGTCGTCCAGGCCGAGTGCGGCCGTGGCCTTCGCCCAGAACTCCTCCGACGAGCCGCACCACGCCGGCACACGGTCGGGCTCGACGTGCTCGAAGGCCGCGAGCACCCTTTCCCGGGAGGTCATTCCCTGCCACCCTCCTTCGGAGCGAACAGTTGGAACTCCCGGATCGACGGTCCCTCGGTCGTCTTCACGAGGTTCAGGCGCACGTGGCGGGCGGTCACCGGGGTCGCACCGGCCGCCCCTACGGGCCGTATGGCCGGGCCGTCGAGTTGAAGTTTCACGATGGTGTCGAGTTTATCGCGGCTCCCCGGCGGGACCGAGACGGTGATGCCCTCGTCGGTCTGCGTGACCGTGGCGCTGCCGCCGGTCAGCACGCTGTGCGAGACGATCCGCCGGTCGATGACGGGCAGGATGATTCTCTCGCCCGGCCACCGCAGGACGTGCAGGTAAATCGTGTCGCCCTTGTGTGTGCTCGCCCCCCAGGCGCCCGGGCGGAACGGGCCGCCCCGCGTCCCGTAGATGCTTTCGCCGTACTTGGCGAGCCAGGCACCGATCTCCTTGAACCGCTCGACTTGGCGCGGCTCGATGCGGCCATCGGGCATGGGGCCCGAGTTCAGGGCCAGGTTGCCGTCTCCGCCGACACATCTGACGAGGATGTCGATGCACTGCTTGAGCGACTTGATGCGGTCGTCCGGCTTCCAGGCCCACTGGGTGCCGAGGGTGATGCAACTCTCCCACGCGCGACGGGTCTGGAATCTGCCGACGCGTTGTTCCGGGGTGTCGAAGTCGCCCGGCAGGCCGCAGCGGTTGTTGATGATAAGGTGCGGCTGGATGCTTCGCGCCATCTTGAAGAGGTTCTCGGCGTCCCAAAGTTTGGCGGCCGCCGGACTGGGACGGCGCAGGTTGTCGAACCACAGCCCGTCGATGCGGCCGTACTTGGTCAGCAGTTCGCGGACCTGGCCGTGCAGGTACTTGATGTAGCGGTCGTGGCGGTCGGCCAGGAAGTCGGGGTGGTGCCAGTCGGGCTGCGAGTAATAGATCATGAGTTTGAGGCCGGCCTCGTGGCAGGCGTCGGCCATCTCTTTCAACACGTCCACTTTCCACGCCGACTCCGGCCCGGTGCTCTTGTAGTCGGTCAGTGCGGAGTCGAACAGGCAGAATCCGTCGTGATGCTTGATGAGAAAGATGATGTACTTGGCGCCGGCGTCCTGGGCTACCCGGACCCACTGGCTGGCGTTGAACTTGTCCGGTTTCCATTTCTTGTAGAGGCTATCGTAGACCTCGACCGGCGTCGGCCCTTTGCCGCCCCTCATCCCCTGCCGCCGGCCCCAGGACGGCTCGCCGCGCGACCAGCCGATCTCCTTGCCGGTCAGGCTCACCGGCCCCCAGCAGATGAACATGCCGAAGCGCAAGTTCTGCCACGTCCGGACGACCTGCGGCCTGGCGGTCAGCATGTCCCACGGCTTCTCGCTCTCTGCGCCGGCTGTCGTGCCCCAAGAGGCCAGCACCGCCAGCAACATGCCGCACCATGCCCGGATGTCAGTCATGCGCTTGTGCCTCGCCTTACCGGGACGTGAACAACTGAAACTCCGAGATCGTCGGGCCGTCGGTGGCCCAACGGGTGTCGGGGTCGTCGTCCAGGACCTTGTCCGGGCCGTATTCGGCCATCTTGCGGAACACGTTCGACGCACCGGCCTTCTTGCCCGTGGCGACGGACCCGGAGCGGAGGGTGCCGACCTTGATACCGGCAGCAGGACCGTCGAGGCGGAGAACGACGAGCGTGTCGAGTTCCTGCCGGTGGGCCTCCGGGACGGAGACCTCGATGGCCTCGGCCGTCTGCCTGACCTCGGCCACGCCGCCCGTCATGACGGAGTGGCCGACGATCTTCCTCGGGATGGGCGGGAGCGTGACCGAGTCGCCCGGCCACCGGAGAACGTGCAGGTAGATCGTGTTGCCCTTGTGCGTGCTCGCCCCCCAGGCGCCCGGGCGGAACGGGCCGCCCCGCGTGGCGTAGATGCTCTGGCCGTATTTGCCGAGCCAGTCGCCCATCTCCTTGAGCCGTGCGACTTGGCGCGGCTCGATCTCGCCTGTGGGCATGGGGCCCACGTTGAAGAGCAGGTTGCCGTCGCCGCCGGCGCAGCGGATGAGCGCATCGAGACACTGCTTGAGCGATTTCATGGTATCGTTGGGCTTCCAGGCCCACTGGCGGCAGATGGTCATGCAGGTTTCCCAGGGGCGGTCGATTTGGAACTTGCCGATGCGCTGCTCCGGCGTGTCGAAGTCGCCCGGCAGCCCCGCCCGGTTGTTGATGAGGACGTGGGGCTGAAGGCGCCGGATCGTCTTGAACAGGGTCTGTGAGTCCCAGTCCGCCGCCTTCCCGCCGAGACCGTCGAACCAGATGACGTCCACCTTGCCGTAGTTCGTGCACAGTTCGCGCAGTTGGCCGTGGAGAAACTCGACGTAACGGGCGTGGTTGGCCGTCCGGTAGTGCGGATGATACCAGTCGGGAGGCGAGTAGTAGAAACCCAGCCGCAGGCCGCCTTCGTGGCAGGCTTTCGCCAGTTCCGCCACCACGTCGCGCCGAAAAGGCGAGTTCGTGATCTTGTAGTCGGTCAGTTCGGTGCCGAACATCGAGAACCCGTCGTGGTGCTTGCTCGTAAACACCAGGTACTTCATGCCGGCGGCCTTGGCGATGCCGACCCACTCGGCGGCATTGAACTTCGTCGGGTTGAACTGCCGGTAGAGGTTATCGTACACCTCGACCGGAATCGGGCCGCGGCCCTTTCTGCGCCCGCGCTGCCCGCCCCGCGACCAGCCGATCTCGGTCCCCTTCAAACTGACGGGCCCCCAGTGGATGAACAGGCCGAACCGCGCCTCTTGCCACCACCGCAGGTCCTGGGGACTCGCCCTCAGAAAATCCTCTGTCTCCTGGGCGGTTGCCCCCAGGGATTCGGACATGAGGGGCAAAGCCAGCCCTGCGGCCAAAAGGAGACCGAGCGCCCCTGTTCGTGCTGCGTCCATCGCGTTTCTCCTTCCGCTAGTCCATGTGGAACACCTCTTCGATGGTGTGCCAGTGCTCGCCCTCCTTGCGCGTGGGCACGGGCGCTTGGAGCGGGTCTGTGTGCTTCCACCAGCGTTTCGTGTTGGGGTCGGCTGCCATCCGGTCCATGTCGGCCTTGAAGTCGTCGCCCGCGTATTCGAAGTAACTGAAGAGGTAGAACTCGCCCGGTTTCACCTCGGCCAGGTAGATCGAGTAGTTCCGGACGTTCACCTCCTGGAGTTTCGCCAGCACCTCCGGCCAGACGGCGGCGTGCAGACGCTTGTACTCCGGGATGCTCTCCGGCTTGATACCGATGACCGACCCGTATCGCCGGCCCATCGCCTTGCCCGGCGTGCAGCCTGCCGCAGCCAGACACAGCAACAGGACCGCGAGCCAGGCGATGAGGCTCTTCCGTGCGTTCATGGGGCGGCCCTCCAGTTTGCCTGTTATCACGCACCGCTTCGCGCCCCGGTTAGCATAGACTCGGACGCAGGCTCTGTAAACCGCCATTTTCCCCCAGGTTGCGGCAAAGCGGTGACGCCCTGTCTGTGCAAGACAGAATGGTCCCCTCTGGGGCGAGGTCGTCTTGACGGGACTTGCCACCGCCGGCCGTCTGTCACCGGAGAGCGAGCGCAGCGGGCGGATTCGGCTCGCCGTGAGCGTCGAAGGGGCCTGGGCGCCGGCAGATATGCGGCCTGCTCTATAACACTTACGTCAATTTTCACCTCGCCGAAACAGGCAAATGCGCGCTTTTTTTGCCTCCGATCCTTGATTCTGGCCCGTGAGGGGCGATTTGGCCTCAAATGTTAAGATAGGTAAGGCAAAACGCGCTGGTTTTTGATCCGTTTTTGCGATTTCTGTGTCCGTTTTTGTCCGTTTTTGTTCGGTTTTGTTCCGTTTTTGAGGGGTTTTGAAGGGGGCAAAATTGACGTAAGTCACCAAGGCCAAAACGCAACCGGCGAGCGCAGCGCCGCAGGGACCAAAAAGTTGTTAGAGTTCTAACAAAATGGAGGGAGGGGCAGGGATTTTGTTAGAGTTCTAACAAAACGGCCGAAAAACAGGGAACAGGGAATAGGGCAAAGGCAATTGCGGATTTCGGATTTCGGAGTGCGGACTTGTCCTCCGAAGCCTTGGCGAAGGAGGATTGAACGGCGCAACTGCCTCAGCCAAAGCCGTAACGGCGCCGCGGCGCCGTTGAAAAGTGAGTGTGCCACGGCCGGTCTTGTCCGGCCGTGTGTTGTTGAGACCCGCAAGGCCGACGCCTCCGATGTGCCGCTACTGTGATTGGGCCCGTACGACCCGCGAGAAGAATAATGCACGGTCCGAACGACGGAAGAGCAGATACGGTGCGAATGGGTGTCTGCCAGCCACGCGATGCCGCAGCATCGAACAGCAACGAGGACGACGAGCACCAGGGAAACGACAACACCAACAACCACGACAACAACCAACGACTCCGTGGACTCACCTTCCCCATACGGGCCCGGTGAAACAAGGGTGGGGCAAGATCGCCCTTGACAGAAGGGCGGTTATGGGTGTCCCCGGAATTGTGCGCAAGCCTCAATGGATGCCGCTAACTGAGTCGCACAAGCCCGAGTGTGTTTAGGTACTGAGCGGCTTCCTTGACCTGCTCTTTGGTCACCTTCCATCCGAATCGCTTCGCGAGGTTGGCCAACTCCGCCATTGTTGCCTTGCCCCTCTTCTTACCGAGCATGAAGTGAGTCTTGGCGGCGATGGAAAGTTTCACGTAATCGAGATCATCACCAGCGTTACGTAGGGTCTTAACGGCGCGCTGGAGTTTCTTGCAGAACGTTGGCCTGTCAGCAGCCTTCGCTTCAGCGATCTGCTTACCGTCCTCGGTGAGCGCGTAGTCGTAGCGGCAAACGTCGAAGCCGAATTGGTTGACCGCGCCCCCTCCGGCGACGCTTTGGTCCACAAACTCAACGTTGTGCAAGCGATCAACAGCGTCAGCCACCTCGTCCGAGTACGGGCCGTAGTAGTGGGCGCGATAGCCAAGGTCATCAAGATGACCGGTCATCACGCCCAGAAAATACGTGGTCTTCTGGAGTTTCGTCTTGCCCTGAATCTTTCCCCCCATGGCATGCAGCGCCATGAGCACAAAATCGGTCGCGTCCATCTTCGGGCTCCTTACGTGGGCATTGCCTTAATGACCTCCAGGATTGGCTTCCTCACCTTTCGTCGCAGCCGCTTTCTCTCCGTGTGGTTGTTCCAGTCAAGGGGCGCGTAGACCTCCACCGAGCCCTTAGTGTACTCTGCGTTGATCGACTTGAAAAGGTCGGACTCTTCTTCGAAGGCCACCGGATCGGGCTCCTTGGCAACCAGGATGCTGCCCTCGTCATTGCGCGAGGTGGTGCGAACGGACTTAATGTCGAAGGCATTGACGATGACGAATCGCTTGTCAATCTTCTGCCCAAGGCGTTTCGACAAGGCCTTGGCGAGATCAGCCTCAAGCCTGTCTCGCGCCCCCCGCTTTTCCGGCTTGCAGAGCCCCAGCAACGCACTCTTGACTCGAGGATCGGTGAAGTCGCGGATGTGCTCGGCGAACACCTGTTTGAGCAAGTGGCGGCTGACCAAACGCTCGAGAAGGCGGCGGCAACGCGTCCTGCGGGAGTCGTCATGGCAGAATGTGCAGAAGAACCGCGAGTCGTCCCAGCGGCAGTAGTTTGCGTAGAACCGGTCCGAGTTGTCGAACTGGTAGAGCCGCTTCAGGTCCCTGATTTCATCCTGCTCAATCCCTAGCACAATGGCGCGAATCAGCATCTGGTCAGTAATGAGGCGGACCTTGTGCCGGTACACGTTCGTGGTCAAGTAATACTTGGCCAGGACGTATTGCTCCGCAGCGTGCAGGCCGTTCGGGTCGAGCATCAATTCCTTGTTGTTCCTAGAGCCGCCTGCGACAAAAGACCGCAATAGTTGGTGGAGGTCGAAGTGCCCATATGGCACGCCGCAGAAAAGGCTGTCCCGCAGAAGGTAATCCTGCTTGTCCGCGTCCAGAGGACCTGACACGATGGCGCGCAACACGCGATGGGCTCGGCCGTCCGCCAGAAGGTCGGCAATCTCCTGACGGATCTTCTTTCTGAGGATGGCGGCAATATCGCCGTCGTGGCAGATGAGGTGGCCCGTCACAACCTCGTGTATCTTCTCCCTCTTTTGCTTTGGAGGCAGTTTCGATCGGTCACCGTAGAGCTCGAGTGCGTCTTCAGAAACGTGGCTGAAGGGGCCGTGGCCCAAGTCGTGAAGCAAAGCCGCCAATCGCACCAAACGCGTTTCGCCGGGCTTAAGGTCCAGTTGCTCCGCCATCAGACGGGCGACATGGCATACGCCAAGGCTGTGGTCGAAGCGGGTGTGGAGGGCGCCAGGGTAGACGAGGTTGGCCAGAGCAAGTTGGCGGATGCCGCGCAGGCGCTGGAATACTGGGGTGTTCATCAGCCTGACCTCCTCGCGGGTCAGGCTGATGAAACTGTGTACGGCGTCCCGGACTTGGAAAGGCTTCCCCATGAGCCGCCACTTTACAGTCAGTTGTTCAGTGATGCCATTGCCTTTTTCGTCAGTTCCTCATGATGCCGAGCGGCCACCTTATCTATCGGTCATCGCACAATGCGCGGGCGAGAGTTACTCCTTCGCCATCAGAATGCGAAACGCCTTCTGGTATCGCCGGCCGTAGTTCGGATTCGTGGCCTTGCTGAACCCTAGTACGCCTCTTCGTTGACTGGCGGGCCAAGGGCGGCCCATAAGCCCGGAAGCCTGAATGAAACTCAGGCAAGTTTCTTGGCGATTTCTTCGTCGAGGATTTCTTTTACGGTCAATGCGATGATGGATTTTCCGCTGCGGCGGAAGAAGGCGTCGATTTCGGTCAGGGCGTCGGATGCGTAATCGAAGGCGACGAAGAATCCCTTGGTCCGTTTTTCGCGGGTCTCGCCCCAGAACACTTCATAGTTGCGGTTGGAGTTAAAGGGCGGGTCTATGTAAATCAAGTCCACGCAGGCGTCGGAAAACTGTTTCAGTTTCTCCAGGTTGTCGCCGCAATAGATAACCCGCGTGTCCACAAGGGGGGATCGCCTCTTGGGTTTTTCGGACCGGCTCTTGCGTTTGGGCCGAGGCTTTTTCGGCACGGGTATAGATTAGCAAGGGCGCGGTCGGCGTTCAAGATTCTTCCGCGGGCGGGGCCGGTGCGCCGAGACAGGCGCAACCGTATCTGCGAAATGCCGGCGGAAGGCTCTTGTCCGCAGGGGTCGTCTCGGCGATGCTATGGGTAGTGCCGGCACGTAAGGCGAATTCACATCGTAAGTGCGTCGGGTTGGCGCCGGAAGACCGCCGCCCGGCCTTTAGGCTTGCCGCCGCAGGTGTGCGAACCTAGAATGCGCGGCCTGAAAAGGTGACGACCGCCGGCTGGAAGCGCAGGCCGAATCCGTTCACGAAAGAACGCGAGCGCACCATGCAGACCCAAAGCGACCGCTTGAAGGCGTTGCCGCCGTACCTGTTTGCGGAGATCGACAAGAAGAAGAAGGCGGCGATTGCGGCGGGGCGGCCGGTCATCAACTTAGGGATCGGCGATCCCGATACGCCCACCCCGGACTTCATCATCCAGGCGGCACAGAAGGCGGTGGCCGACCCCGCGACGCATCAGTATGCCCTGGACCGCGGCGACGCGGGTTTCCGCGAGACCATCGCCGAGTTCTTCGAGAAACGTTTCGGCGTGGCCCTCGATCCGGACACCGAGATCCTGCCGGCCCAGGGGTCGAAGGAAACGCTGAGCCACCTGCCGCTGGCCATCATGAACCCCGGCGACGTCGGCCTCTCGCCCGATCCGGGGTACCCCGTCTACAACTCGAGCATCCGGTTCGCGGGCGGTGAGGTGGTGCGGTTTCCGATTACGAAGGACTCCGGGTACCTGCCGGACCTCGGCGCGTTCGATGCGAAGGACCTCCGGCGGGCCAAACTCATCTACTTGAACTATCCGAACAACCCGACGGCCGCCGCCGCCACGCGGGCGTTCTATGAGGCGGTCGTGGCGTGGGCGGCCGCCCGCGACATCCTCATCGCCCAGGACGCGGCCTACAGCGAGGTCTACTTCGAGCAGCCGCCCATCAGCATCCTCGAAATCGCCGGCGCCCGCGACGTGGCCGTCGAGTTCCATTCCTGCTCCAAGACCTTCAATATGACGGGCTGGCGGTGCGGATGGGTCGCCGGGAACCCCGACGTGATTGCGAGCCTCGTGGCGATCAAGAGCAACATGGACAACGGCGTGTTCGGGGCGATCCAGCGGGCGGCGGCAGCGGCGATCCGTGGGTACGACCGGCCGGAAATCCACGCGATTCGGACCCTGTACAGGCGGCGGCGCGACTGCCTCGTGGCGGCGCTGGCGACCGCCGGCCTGGACGTCAACCGCCCCGACGCCACGTTCTACGTCTGGGTCGCCTGCCCGGACGGCATCGACAGCCGCGCCTTTTGCGACCGGCTGCTCGCGGAGGCCGACATCGTTGCGACGCCGGGCATCGGCTACGGCCCGCACGGCGAGGGGTTCATCCGGTTCGCCCTGACGGTGCCCGAGGCCAAACTCGAAGAGGCCGCCGAGCGGATCAAGGGGCTGAAGTTCTAGCGCAGGGTCAGGTAAGTTTTGATGCGGATTGGGCTGGCAGCCCAAGTGGTTGCGCCGCTTACTTACGTGCGCGGCTAGTTTTCTCACGTGGCTGGTCGGGCGCGAGTGTAACTAGCCGCGAGCGTAAGCGAGCGGGACGATGCCAACCGTTTACCTTGGCCTGGGCGCCAACCTCGGCAAGCGTCGCGAGATGCTCAAGGCGGCGCTCGCGCAACTGGCCGCGCACCCTGCGATCCGCGTGCGGACGGTCAGCGCTCTTCTCGAAACCGAGCCGGTCGGCGGTCAGCCCGGACAGCCGCACTACCTGAACGGCGCCGCGGCGATCGAGACCGACCTGGAGCCGGCGGCGCTGCTGGCGGAACTGAAACGCATCGAACACGACCTCGGCCGTCGCCAAGGGCCACGCTGGGGACCACGCCGGATCGACCTCGACATTCTGCTCTACGGCCGTCTCATACTGGAGACGGCGGAACTGACCATCCCGCATCCGCGTCTGCGCGAGCGTCGGTTCGTTCTGGAACCGCTCTCGCGGATCGCCCCCGACGCCATCGACCCGGTGACGGGCCTCACAGTGCGCGAACTCGCAGCGCGGCTTGACGCGGCAACTTGACAGTTGGGCGCGGTCCGTACGGGCCGCGCACGGTGCTACAACCAATCGTGAACTGCGCTAGCCCGTCTGAGACGGGCGTCCGGAACGGCAGGCGAACGGGCCGAAGGGCGCGGGGCACCGGAATCGGCCGAAAACCTCAGAAACCCGCCCGTTCTGCCCGATTCCGGTTGACACTCACTCAGCCGAAAGGTACCGTGTGACGTTGGCAGCGATAATTCAGAATGGGGGTATGTAATGCGGGCGGGGAAGGTGTGCCATAATCCGGCCGCATGGTCGCGCGGGGCCGTCCGTGTCCTGGCGCTCGCGGTCGCCGTGTTGATTTCGGCTCCCGCGGCGTTTGGCGCCAAGGCCGGCGCGTCTGCCCGGAAACCCGACCCCGAACTCGCCCGCCTTCGCGACTTCCTGACGGGGCCGGATCGCACGTTCGCCACCCGCCGCGACGCCGCTCAGGTGCTCATCGAGAAGGACAACGAGGCAACTCGCGCGATCCTGCTCGAAGTGTTGGCCGCGCCGGCCCCATCCGAGGCGACCCTTGCCGTGCTCGGCGTTCTTGCAGCGCGCGACTCGGCCCACGAAGCGCTCATCGACCCGCTCTTCGGAGTCCTGCGCAGCGACGACGAACCGACCCGCCGCGCTGCGGCGCTGGCGTTCGGCGCGTACCAAGGCAACGAGAAAGTCCTCAAGGGCCTGAAAGACCTGGCCTCGGCGTCCACGACGGCGATGGGCGCAAGGCTGGCGTCCATCCAGGCGCTCTCGCAGATCATGGACAAACGCGCCATCGAGGCGCTCGTCGAGATGACCTCAGACCCGCAGCCCGCCGTGGTCGAAGCGGCCGCCGCGGCGCTGGCCGACATGACCGGCCTCACGGACCTGGCGGCCTCGGCCAAGGCGTGGAACCAGTGGTGGAGGGCGCACCAGGGCGTTGCCGAGTCGCGGCTCCTGGCGGGGTTGCTCAAACGATTTCGGGAGCGCCTCAAACGCCGCGAGGGGGAACTGGCGCGCGTCCAGGCACGACTGATCAGCCAACTGACGGAAATCTATGAGGCGGCCGACGCCCAGGCGAAGGGCAAACTGGCGCTGGCCCATCTCGGCGACGCCGTCCCGCAAGTCCGGGCCCTCGCCGCCCGGCAGGCGGCCGCGATGGCGCCCGGCGTACTCAGCAGCGGAAACGGCGCCGCCCGCCAGGCGTATCAGGAACTGATCGCCGCCCTCCTGAAACATCTCGGCGACGAGTCGTCGATCGTTCGCGCGGCCGCAGCCAAAGCGCTGGCCGCCTGGCAGGAAACCGCCGCCGGCCCCGTCCTGCTCGCACAACTCGACAACGAAGAGTTGCCCGAGACGCGGGCCGCTATCGCCTCGGCCCTTGGCGATCTCAAGGTGGTCAAGGCCGTGCCGAAGTTGGTGGCCATGCTCGATGCGGCGAGCGAGGTCGAAGTGCTCCGTGCCGCCGGGGCGCTCGGACAGATCGGCGAAAAAAACGGCGCCCATGCCGAGGCCGTCAAGCCGGCGCTGAAGCCGCTCAGCCATCTCGCCCGGGCGGCCACGCAGCCGGCGGTCCGCGAGGCCGGCTGCCTGGCGCTGGCGAGGATCGCGCCGCCGTCGGCCGAGCAGATCCTCTCGGCAGCCCTCGAGGATCCGGTGCCGAGCGTTCGCTTCAGCGCCGCCCAGGGGCTGGGGAACCTTGCCAAGGTCGGCCAGAAGACGGTGGCGGCCCTGGTCGCACGGCTTCAGGACAAGGACAAGGGCGTCCGCCAGGCGGTGGCGGCCGCCATGGCAAAAGTCGGCGGAGCGGATGCCGCCGCCAAGATGGCAGACCGGCTCAAGCCCGGCGCCGAGGCGGAACCGGCCGTCCGAAACGCACTCTGGGAGGCCATCTGCTCGCTCGCCGACCAGAGCGGCTCCACGGACCTGGCCCAGCAGATGGGCGACGTCTTCTTTGCACGCGAAGGCGCCGAGGACATGCCGCGGGCCGCCGCACTCTTCGAACTGGCCCTGACGAAGGTCCCCGCCACCGCACGCAACACGCCGGCGGCCGTGGCGCTCTACGAGAAACTCGTGGACGCTTACGTGGCCGCAGGCACCCCGGACAGCGCGGTGCCGACGCTGCGGCAACTGATCATCCTGACACCGGACGATAACAAGCCCCGCCTCCGCGGACTCCATCGGCAACTCGGCCTCATCCTGCTCGCCAAAGAACCTTACACCGAGGGCGTTCCCCCTCTGGTGGCCGCCATGGACGGGGCCGACACGACCAGCCGCAACACCATCCTCAACGCCATCCGGACGCGGGCCGAGGCGCTGCTGAAGGCCAAGCGGCCTGAACAGGCGATGGAATTGCTCACAGCGCTGGCGCGGGCGCGGCCGGACTGGGGCGGCACGGCCATGGCGCCGGCACTGAAAACGCTCAAGGATCAGGCGGCTGCCGGGGCGATCGACGCGGCACTCGCGAAGTTGGCCGGCTCCGATGAACAGGTGGCGGCTGCCACCGCCACGCTCAAGAAGGTCGGGAAGCCGGCCGCCGCCAGGTTGCTCGACGCCCTCGCCGCCGCCGCCACCAAGAAGCAGAGAATGCTTGAGACCAGAGTCCTTGCGGCGCTGGAGGCCGCTACCGGACGCAGCGATCACGGATATGACCTGAAAGCGCCGCTCGATGACCGGCTGGCCAAGATCGCCGAGTGGCGCAAAGCACCGTAGACGACCATCTCGCCAGACCACTCGGCAAATGCCAAACGCCGTTCCGAAAACGTACCTGTTTAGCGTGCTCTCAAAGCGATGTCATTTCGACCGAGCGCTCGCCAAAGGCGAGGCGAGCGGAGAAATCTCGTCGTCCGGACACGCATAACGGCGATCCCGGCGCGCCGGGACTCGACTCTTTTTCGCTCGCTCGGAATGACACGCTAAACACGTACCCGAAAACCATGACCAAACACTACGTTGGAATCGACCTGGGCGGCACGAACCTGAAACTGGGACTCGTCTCGGCCGACGGCCGCATCCTCGACCAGTTGACCACGCCGACCGAGGCCGACGGAGGCCCCGACCACGTGCTCGAACGCATGGCCCAAGCCGTGCACGACCTGGTGGAGCAGGCCGGCATCGAAGCCGGTGACGTGGCGGCCGTCGGGGTGGGCGCGCCGGGGCCGGTCGATTGGAAAGCCGGGGTTGTGCTGTTTGCGCCGAACCTGAAGGGGTGGATAAACATCCCGGTTCGCGACGTGCTTCACGAGAAACTCGGAGCGATGGTCAACCTTGAGAACGACGCCAACGTTGCCGCCTACGGCGAGTTCCGGTGCGGCGCGGCACGGGGCGCGGGCACCATCTTCCTTCTGACGCTCGGAACCGGCATCGGCGGAGGCATCATTATTGACGGCCGCCTCTTCCGCGGCACGAGCGACACGGGGGCCGAACTCGGGCATATTGTCGTCCAACACGGCGGCCGCACGTGCGGGTGCGGCAGAAAGGGGTGCCTGGAGGCCTATGCCTCGGCAACCGCCGTCGTCGGGCGGTTCAAAGATGCCGAAGCGGCTGGTGAGCCTTCCAGCCTTGCCGACAACGACGACGTGACTTGCGAGGACATCTTCGTTGCCGCCGCCGAGGGTGATGATCTGGCGGCCCGGATCGCCGAGGAAACCGCCGAGTACCTGGCCATCGGCATCACCAGCATCATGCACGTCCTGAATCCCGAGATGGTCGTCCTGACGGGCGGCATGATGGGCGCCGGCGCCGCGTTCCTCGACCGCGTCCGGCGCCACGTCCGCGAAACGGTGTTCGAGCGGGCCTGGTCGGGGTGCGAAATCCGCTGGAGCACGCTCGGCGGCGACGCCGGCATCCTTGGAGCAGCCCTTGCGGCCGAAGCGTTTGACCGCACCGGCCGGCCCGCGTGAGAGCGGTGCAGGATTCGTCGCTCCCCGGCCGTGAGGGCATCGCCTGAGTCAGGCCGAAGGACCGTGGCGGGAGCCGTGGCGGTTCGCCAACCAGGGTGTGAGGCAGGGTCTTGAAACGCCGATGCCCGAAATGCGGGGCGGTGTGGGAGACCGGCGGGCCGGTCGGCTGCCGCGAGGAGTGCCCCGAATGTGCCGCCTTCATGCACACGTGCGCCAACTGCCTGCGCTACGATCCGGGCCTGCCGGGCTGCCGCCTGCCCAACACCGAGCCGGTGCGCGACCCGCAGGGGCAGAACTTCTGCGAGGAGTTCCAGTACGTGGCCGATCCCGCCGCGCGAAGTCGCCACGCACCGTCTGCCGACACCGCCCGCCCCGAGGACGATGCCCGACGGCGGTTCGAGGACCTGTTTCGGGACCCCGACCAGTGACCCGCATGTCCTCTCGTCGGCCTGCCCCGTCTTGCCGCCCACCTGGCGCCCTCGTGCTTGTGCTGCTCGTGGCGGCGCTGTTTCCCGGCTGCGCGATCTTCCCCCACGGCGCGTACTGGCCCTCCTATGAAAGCCGCCTGACGGAGCGCGCGGCGGCCGAGCGCGGGCCGGATTCTGCGACGTCGCGCGACCTGCTCGCGGCGTGCGAGACTTCCGCCGGGCGCGCCACACTTCAGAAAGCCGTGACGCGACGCTGGTCGAACGACGGTCTCGCGGAGTCGGCGCGCGACATGGACGCCCGCGCGGGGCGATGGGTTTACGCCGACGCGATGCGCACCGTCGTCTGGTTTTACGTGGACCCGGTCACGTACGGCGATCTGGTTGCGGCGGGGATCCGAAGTTTGCGCGCTGCGCTCGACAACTCGACGTTCCGCGCGCGCTTCGGCGAAGCGGACGACGCGGCGAAACGCGCGCGATTTGCCGAAACGCTCGAGATTCTTTTTCTGAAAGCGCGCGCGGCCGATCCGTGGTTCGCGTTTCAGGCGGCCGACTGGTTGGCCGTCACGATGGAGAAGAACCGGGCGATGCTCGGCCTGCCGGACGGCGCCGTCGTCGCGGAGTTCCTCTTCGGCGCAATGGACAGCCTTGACCCGTACACGCGGTTCCTCACGCCCGAGATGCTGCACGCCCTCCGCCAACAGACCAAGGGCGCCTACACGGGCATCGGCGCACGGATCGCATCGCGCGGCGGGCGGATATTCCTGGCCGAGGTCTTTGACGGCGGCGCCGCCGCCACGGCCGGGCTCAAGGCCGGCGACGAGATCACGGCCATCGAAGAGCAGGCGGTGCAGGGCCTCTCGCTGACCGACGTGTCACGCCGGCTGCGCGGCAAACGAGGGATGAAGGTCAGGGTCTCGGTACGACCGGGCGGGCACGGCCGGACGCGCAGCGTCGTTCTGGAACGGTCCGTCGTGCGTTTGCCGTCGGTTTCGCACGCCCGCTTGATCGAAGGCGAGGAGGGGATCGGCTATCTGCGGCTGACGGCGTTTAAGTCCGGTACGGAAAAGGAGTTACGTCGCGCCGTGGGCACGCTCGCCGAGCAGGGCGCAGCGGCCATCATCCTGGACCTGCGCGGCAATCCGGGGGGCACGCTCCTGGAGGCGATCGGCGCGGCGGGCGTCTTCCTGGCGCGGGGGCGAGTGACCCGGACGCGCGGGCGCGCCCTTGGCGCCACGTGGACCTACGACGTGCCGCTGCTCGCACGCCGGCAGTGGCGAGGTCCCCTGGCGGTTCTCATCAACGAACGCACGGCCAGCGCAGCCGAAGTGCTCGCTGCGGCGCTGGCGCAGCGCGGACGCGCGGTGCTCGTCGGGCGGCGCACTTTCGGCAAGGGCGCTGCGCAGATCAACGTTTCCATCCGCGGGGGCGCCGGCGCCGTTTGCGTGACGGTTGCGCGCGTCTACGATCCCGACGATGCGTGCATCGAAGGACGTGGCGTCGAGCCGAATCGCGACGTCAAGCAACCAGGCGAACCCGTCAGGAACCTGCGCGACGATCCCGCGGTGCGCGCCGCCGTCGAGGTTCTGCGCGCCGCGCTCGCCGAGAAGCAGGTGAGCGCCGTTCGCGCCGCGCGACGCGCGTTCTTGCTTAAGACAGCCCTCTCGGATAACCGATAAAGGGTATGGTTGTTTCGAGCGAGGGAAACGCGAAGCGCTCCACGAAAAAATATGCAATTCCGCGCGAAAAAGTGTTGACACTGCCCGGCGCGGTACCTAGCATCCGGTGAGGGACAGTTCTTAGGAAAGGAGATGTCTTATGGCCAAGAAGCGGAAGAAGGCAGTCAAGAGGAAAGCGAAGAAGAAACCGGCCAAGAAGAAGGCCAAGAAGAAAGCCAAAAAGAAACCGGCCAAGAAGAAGGCGAAGAAGAGAAAGAGGAAGAGATAACCTCGCCTTCAACACCGACGAGTAGCCGGTAAGGTTTCCTGGGGAGATCCGACGCGACTGGCGGATCTCCCCGGCCTTTTCTTGCGGGCTTGCTCCAAGCGGTCCGACATGAGTTTTGCGCGGTGGGTCTCCCACCTTCGTCCCGACACAGACCGGGACTACGGCGGGCAGGCCGCACCCATTATCGGGTGTGACGTTTTCCCCTTGGCGTTAAGGTGCGACATAACCGCTGTGGCGTGACAAGGTTTCGGCGCAGGCCATTGACACGGCCGCGCCGGCGCATAGAATGCGGCCCTTGCAGAGTCCCCATAGCTCAATTGGATAGAGCGTTGGCCTCCGGAGCCAAAGGTTGGAGGTTCGAATCCTCCTGGGGACGCCATCGCAAGTCCGGAACCGGCGGCAAGTTACGATCTTCCGCCCGATCCCCGCGCTCCCGAAATCCTGCCATCTTGGCCGAAGCGGGTGACGTTGCCCGTGCTCGGCGCTTTCGCTGAAGAAGAGCTGGAGACCGAGGCAGATGCCAAGAACCGGCTTCCCGGAATCATCGGCCTCGCGCATCGTCTCGAGGAGGCCCAATTCGCTCAGATTCCGCATCGCGCGCCGGAACGCCCCGACGCCGGGCAGGACGACACCATCGGCAGCGAGGATTTCGGTACGGTCGGAGATGACCGCCGCGCCCTCGCCGAGACGGTCAAGGGCGCCAACGGACCGCGCGAAATGTAAATCCGGCGGCCTCTCGAGAGGACAAGCGGGTTTATCCCCTCAGAGCCGTGAGCCCTGCGCGCACCGCTAACAGGAGAACAAGAATGCGTTCAACCCTCTCAAGAAGGCGCGTCGTTCTCTGGGCTGCGCTTGTCGTCTTCGCTCCCATGCGGGCTCTGTCTGCCGACACGGCCACAGATATCCTCGATGCGGCCGGTGTCAAAGGCGGATTGGTGGTCCATCTCGGCTGCGGCGACGGCAGACTGACGGCTGCACTTCACGCCAGCGAGCGCTACCTGGTCCACGGCCTGGACACCGACGTGGACAAGGTGCGCGAGGCAAGGCGGCACATTCAATCGCTCGGCGTGTACGGCAAGGTCTCCGTCGATCATTTCGACGGCAAGCAATTGCCGTACGTTCGCGAACTGGTGAACCTCGTGGTCGCAAGCGACCTGGGGCAGGTGACGATGGACGAGGTCCGCCGCGTGCTCGCGCCGAACGGTGTGGCGTACGTCCGGCAGGGCGACACGTGGCGAAAGACGGTCAAGCCGAGGTCCGCCCAGATCGACGAGTGGTCCCATTTTCTTCGCGACGCCGGCGGCAACGCGGTGGCCAACGACAGGCGCATCGGTCCGCCGAAGCGCCTGCGCTGGGTGGCCGGGCCGCGATGGTGCCGCAGCCACGAATTCCCCAGCAGCGTGGGCGCCGTCGTCACTGCCGGCGGGCGAATCTTCACCATCTTCGACGAGGCGCCCACCGGCGTGTACAGGAAACTGCCGCAGCGCTGCAGCCTCATCGCGCGGGACGCGGCCAGCGGCGTTCTGCTGTGGAAAGTACCGATGCGGAAGTGGCAGCAGGAATTCGGCACGGGCGTCGGGAACCGATGGAACATCCATCACACGATACCTCGGCGGCTGGTCGCGGCGGGGAAGCGCGTCTACGTCACCCTCCGCTTCCTCGACTCGCCCGTCTCGGTGTTGGACGCGGCGACCGGCGAGATCTTGAGCGAGGCCCTCGAAGGCACAAAGGGCGCCGACGAGATGATCCTTGCCGACGGCGTCCTCGCCGTGAAGATCACCAAGAAGCGGTCGGTCGGAGCGACCGCTCGTATCGGGAAGGACTCGCTCGACGATACGCTTGCCGCCGTCGACGTCAAGACGGGCAAGCAGTTGTGGCGTAAGGAAGACATCCGCGTGGTGCCGTACGCCTTGTCCGCCCAGGCCGGCCGGGTTGTCTACCACAACCTGGAGGAACTCGTCTGCCTCGACGCCAGGACCGGCAAGGACGTCTGGCGGGCGCCCAACCCCATCGGCTCGACGCTCGGCGGAACCAGCACGCTGGTCATCAGCGACGGCGTCGTGCTCTTCCACGGTCAAGGGCAGGCGACCGCGACCGCAGGCGGAAACGAGGCGGCGAAGGGCGCGGCCAAGAAGAAGCAGAGGAAGCCGAAGACACGAGGCCGCTTCTATCTGACGAGTTTCTCACTGGACGACGGCAAGGTCCTCTGGCGGCACGCCGGCGCAAGGGCCTGGGCGGCCGCGTGCACGCAGCCGACCGACCTGTTCGTCACGGGCGGCGGCACCGTCTGGTGCGGCTCTCTGAAAGGACGCGACCTTCGGACCGGCGAGGTCAAAAAGACGCTCTCGGTGGGCAAAACGATCTCTCCCGGCCACCATTATCGCTGCCATCGCAGCAAGGCGACCGTGCGCTACCTGATCCTGCCCAAACGCGGGGCCGAGTTCCTGGACACCGAGGGCGACAATCACATGCGCCACGACTGGCTCCGCGGCCCGTGTTTTACGGGGCTCACGCCGGCCAACGGGCTGCTCTACGTGCCCCACAACCAGTGCTTCTGCTACCCGGGCGTCAAGGTCTCCGGCTTTCTCGCGATGTCGGCGGAACCTGCCGACCAACTGAAGCCCGCCACGGAGGCCAACCTCCAGCGCGGCAGCGCCTACGGCAAGGTCTCGGACGAGGCCAAGGCATCGGCCGACGACTGGCCCATGTACCGGCGCGACGGCCAGCGAAGCGGGTGGGCGAAGACGGCCGTCCCCGCCGAACTGGGCAAGCAATGGCAGGTCGAACTGGCCTGCCGGGCTTCGCAGCCGGTCGTGGTCGGCAACCACCTTTGGGTGGCGGAGAAGGACGCCCACCGCATCCGCTGCCTGAACGCCTCAACCGGCCGGGACGTCTGGAGTTTCACCGCCGGTGGGCGCATCGACTCCTCGCCCACCGTGCAGCACGGGATGGTGCTCTTCGGCTGCCGCGACGGCTCGGTGTATTGCCTGCGCGCGACCGACGGGGCGTTGGTGTGGCGTTTCCGCGCCGCGCCGGACCGGCGGGTGGTGTCGTTCGGGCAACTCGAGTCCGTCTGGCCCGTTCAGGGCAGTGTGCTGGTGCAGGGCGGGGTGGTGTACTTCGCCGCCGGGCGGTCGTCCTTCATGGACGGCGGGATCCTCGTCTACGGCCTCGACGCAAAGACCGGCAAGGTGCTCCACCATCACCATCTGGAAGGGCCGTGGCCGGACGTCACGAAAGACGTCGGCCGGCCGTTTGCCATGGAGGGCGCGCTGCCGGACCTGATCGTCAGCGACGGCAAGGACCTGTACATGCGGCGGATCAAGTTCGACGGCCAACTGAACCGCCTGGCGACCAATCGCGAAAGCAGCCTCGGCGAGTTGGACATGGGCGCCAACCACCTGGTCGCCACGGGTGGCTTCCTGGACGACACCGGCTTCGACCGGCTCTACTGGATGTACAGCAGACGGTGGCCCGGTTTCTACTTCTCCCAGCAATCCCCCAAGAGCGGGCAACTCGTCGTGTTCGACGACAGCACGACCTACGCGGTGAAGTACTTCTATCGCCGGTTCATATGGAGTCCCCTCTTCATCCCGGCCGAGCACGGCTATCTGTTGTTCGCCGACGACAAGGACAATGAGCCGATGCTCGACGAGAGGGGCAAGAAGTCCGTCGCCATCAACTGGCTTCCGAAAGAGGCCGCCACCGACAAGCACCGCAGAGGCGGACGCGGCGTCGAGAAGGGCACCGGCTACGTGCGCAGCCGGCCGGCGAAGTGGCAGAAGATGATACCGCTTCGCATCCGCGCCATGCTGCTGGCCCGTTCGGCAACCTCGGGGCAGGCGGGCGACCACCTGTTTGCCGCCGGGACGCCCGACGTGCTGGACCCGAAGGACCCGCTGGCGGCCTTCGAGGGGCGCAAAGGCGCCATGCTCCAGGTTTTCGCAGCGAAGGACGGCTCGCTCGTCAAGTCGTATTCGCTCGTCTCGCCACCCGCCTTCGACGGCATGATTGCAGCCGGCGGCAGGCTGTACATCGCGACCGAAGACGGCAAGGTGCTTTGCATGTCGGGCAAGCAATAGGGGCCGGGGAAGGGTGCGACATCATGGGACACACAGGCGGACACCACGTCGCGCCTTCGTCCGGGGCATCGGCTGCGGCGCCGCCTGCTTCCCGGCCGGCCCGGCCGCCCCCGCAAGCGGAGGTGAAACGCGTATCCTGACACCGGATATCCCTACGTGCATGTCCGGCCAACTGACGAAGGAACATAATAGGGCCGTCGCGGCCGCTTTCACGAGCGGAGGAACCATGGATAGCCACCGAAGTGATAGGAGCCTGATAATGAACAATAATGTGCGCCATGCCGGAACAGCGACAAGCAGGTCGCTTGCTATAGCATTTTCAATAATCCTTGCGGGCCTCTCCGCCGGAAAGGCCCAATCTGCCGAGCCACCGCCGGCTCCGGGCAAAGCAATAGAAACAAAGGCTGCCACAAAGGCAGATGGCGCCGGCGCCCTGTTGACGAAGGCGAACGAACGCAAAGCGAGGATGCTCAAAATCTGTGTGAACGAACGGTACAAGTTCACTCCGAAAGTTCGTGAGGCGTTTCTTGCCTACGCCAAGGCGCAAGCGAAGTCTGATCTGCAAGCGCAAGGTAAGTCATTACCGGATGAATTCTTTGCGTGGATCGATGCCAATCCGGAAATGGAAGCCGGCGTCTATGGCGCCCACCACAAAGCGTCGGATGTGCTGTTACTGCTGTACTCACTGCGACTGGACCTGGGGAAGGCCGCGTTTGAGAAGTATCGCCAACTCGCGCTGGCGGCGGCCATCGTGCATACCAAACAAGAAGTGGAAGCCGACATCACGCCGCGCCCGCCCCTGAAACTGGTCATCAACGGCGATCCGCGGAAGCCGGTAGATACGAAGGCGCCCGGTCGCACACTCGACATGAACGACCACATCATCAACTTCCTCAATGAGAACACGATTGAAGAGGATGTCGTGGTCGGACACAAGGCAGTGCTGCCTGAACTCAAGTACGACAAGCGTGGCATTGCCATCCCCGCGCCCAAACGGAAGCCCAAGAAGGTTGCGGTCACCGAGAAGCGTACGCGCTCTCTTTACGCCGCCGATGTGTTGGCCAGCAAAGCCCTTCAGGAAAAGTTCAACGCCTATATGAAGGCCAAGGGACAGACGGTCAAGATTGACTGCGGTGAGCGCATCGTCCACTGGAACAGTCGCGATATGGTTCGTGGTCAGCAATACAAGAATATTAACGAAGCCTACTTTCTGTTCCGTACGGCCTACGAGGCCAGGGGGTTGTTGCCGGCAAAGCGCGATCCATTCCCCTCGCCGGCTGAGCGATGCGCTTATCTTATCCGGAACAATGAATACAAATTCCCTCCGGAGACTCAGGCTCAGCGCAAGTGGCCGCGTTTTCCTCTGACCGCACCCTGGCCGATCCTGACCATGCTCGCGGCGAATAACCAACCTTTGCGCGAACGCGAGGAGCGGTGGGCGGCATTCCGCGACAAAGGGGAGTTTCAGACGTATGGCGAGTTCATCGGAGGCATAGCGCAGCAGCATGCCATGCAGTCCGCGCGACGCCTGAAGCCGTACCCGTTCACCTACAGCACCATCCAGATAATGCTGAAGGACGGAGGCGTGTGCGGGACGATGGCCGCTATCTCATCGCGTTCCCACAACGTTCTGGGCATTCCGGCCTCCCAGGCCATCCAGCCGGGCCATTGCGCCATGGTTGCATTCAGGTATGATCCCAAAACCAAAACCTATAGTTGTAAAGGCGGGCAATACGCGACGGGCGGTGACGACAAAACAACTCCGTTCACGCCCTGGTTCTTCGGCGAAGACCTGGTTAAGCGGACTGGCAGGAAGAATGGCTATGAGATCTCGTTTCATCAACGCAAGCCCATGGTGTACCACCAGAGCGTCGCGTGGGCGGTGAACTATGGCGTGCAGTCTTACCTCGATTCCACGATGGCCTACGCCGTCTTCCGCCTGCTTCCGGAGGCCCAGCGCCAGGCTCACGGCGTCAGGCTGCTGGAAAGTGGTCTTGCCATAAACCCATACAACTTCCTCCTCGCTGACGCCGCCCAGGCTGCGGCCGCCACCCCGCAGGAGCAGGTTCGATTCTGGCAAGCGTTTCGCGCTATGCTTGCGGCAGCGAATGGCAAGCCCGGATGCCCGGTGGACGGCCTTTATAACAAGACCCTTAAGAGCCGCATGTTCGCACGCATCGCCAAACTACCGGTGCCGAAGGACAAGCGGACGGTTAGGGCGGTTTTTGCGTTCCTGCAAGAAGAGAAGTGCGATATCCCCGCCACACTGGCCGCCTACCGGCTGGCGATTGGGGGGCTGCCTGCACTTTTATCCCGCACAAAGCAGGCCTTCAAAGAGCATTTGAAATCTGTGCAAACCAAAGCCTCGCGCGATAATGATGTCGCCAGCACCAGGATGGCGGTCAGAATCAAGGCTGCGGCAAATTGCATTAAGAATAAGGAAGCAAGGAAACAATGGGCCCTGACACTATGGAAACAGGCACAAGGACACGAAAAGTACTTCGGGCATAAGTACCGTGTCGCCACCGATGCCTCAGTGCCGGTCTTGGCCAGGCTGTCCGGCCAGAAGATGCCGCCGGAATCAGAATTGATGAAACCGCTTCTGGCTCGGGTCGCTTTGGAATTGAAGCGATCCGTAGCCGGCGAGCGAAATCTCAAGGACTGCCGTCTGTTGGCGGCCAGGATAAAGGCAGCCGGAAATTGCCTGAAGCAGCCGGAGCAAAAGCGCCAATGGCTTGAAAGCCTGTCCAAGGTCATGGCCGGACACGAGACCTTCCGGCCGCGCGGCGCCAAAAAAAAGGCAAAACCCCTGCGCGATCCATGTTCCGATACCATCAATCAGGCGCTTGCGCCGCTGCAAACTCCATAGTTCATGGAATGTACGTGTTTAGCGGGGTGGCACGGCCCTTGGGCCGTGCACCCGCACTCGGCGCGACGCGACCCACGGCCGCGGCTTCGCCGCTGCCGTGCCACCCTCTTGGTGGCGCGTGGGACGCTAAACACGTACCCATGGAATGTACGGGGGTGTGCCGGCGCAGGAAGAGGGATCGGGGATGCGGATCCGTCCGGCATGCAAGAAGTCTTGCTTTCAATCTGTGGAAGAGCATTACACGAAGGGACCGTATTACGGGGACAGGATACGGGTTTCTGTTGACGGGCGCTGCCGTCTTGGCGGGCAGCACGGCGCGGTCTCCAGACCGCAGCATGCGGCCCAAGGGCGCGGTGTCATGGCCGGCGCGGCTCCGGCCAGGATGCGCCGGGGATAAACCCCGGCGCTACGGCCAAACCGCAGTAGCGCCGGGCTTTATGCCCGGCAAAAAACGCGCAGAGCGCGTGTGCCACGGCCGGTCTTGTCCGGCCGTGTTCTTGCGTGCGCCACCCACCGCATGAACAACACACGGCCGGACAAGACCGGCCGTGGCACACAGCGGGTCGCGGCTCGGAGCCCTTGCCTCATGCCGGAAATCGTTGCCACGCCCCTTCCCGAAACCCGCACCAGATGATAGTGGCAGTGCCGTATCGCGTATGGTAACTTGCCGGAGTGGCCTACTGGCCTGCGTCCCTGACTATCTCGCCTGAACAGATTGAGATCAGCGCTGGCGGTCGGCCTGGTTGCGTCAAAGCCCTTTGTGTATGACGACGTCCGACGGGCGCGCGATTCCGGGTTGTACCAGATGCAAAGAGATAGATTCATAACCGGCGGATTCCGGCCGTGGTTCCGGGTGGTGGCCGCGTGCAGCATAGTGGTTACTGCGATGGGCGGCGCCGTGGAGGCGGGGAACTTCCTGGGTCCCTGTGCCCTGGTTGCGTCGAAAGACGGTCGAACTCTCTACGTTGCCAACGCCGATGCCGGGCAGATTGCCTTCGTGGATCTTCACAGCCGCAGGGTCATCCGCTCCATCCGCATGCCCTCTGAGCCGACCGGCCTGGTGTTGAGCCCCGACGGCAGCAGGCTGTACGTAACCTGCGCCGCTGCCCGAAGCACCGTCTTGGCCATCGACGCCGCGTCGGGCGAGGTGACGGCGAGCATCGCGGCCGGCCACACGGCGATTGGCCCCGCCGTCGCCCCCGACGGCAAGCGCCTGTACGTGTGCAACCGGTTCAGCAACGACATTTCCGTGATAGACCTCCGGACGAACGAGGAGGTGGTGCGGGTGCCCGCGGTCCGTGAACCCTTTGCCGCCGCCGTCACGCCCGGCGGCAGGTCCGTCCTGGTGATCAACCACCTGCCTGCCGGTCGCGCCGATGCCTACCCCGTGTCGGGTGCGGTGACCGTCGTCGACACGAAGACCAACCGGCCGTCCACGGTTCGCCTTCCGGACGGGGCGACCGGCCTGCGGGGTGTGTGCGTCTCCCCGGACGGCAGATATGCATACGTTACACATCTGATGGCCCGTTACGAGTTGCCCACCATGCAGGTGGGCTACGGATGGATGAACGCCAACGCCCTCAGCATCATCGACACGGCGGAAAGCAGATTGGTCAACACGGTGCTGTTGGACAATATGGACATGGGTGCGGCGAACCCGTGGGGCGTCGCCTGCACCGCCGACGGGAAATGGGTCTGCGTGACACACGCCGGCAGCCACGAGGTGAGCCTCATCAATGCGCCCGCCCTTTTGGCCAAACTGCTTGCGATGGCGGTGGAGCCGGACGCAGGCAGCGTCGGAGAAGTCACCTATGACGACCGCAATGAGATATTGGACTATTTCCGCCGCTACCGCGCCGGCCTGGCGGGCAAAGCGGAAGCGGGCGACTACGAGCAGCGAGACCTTTATATCTTGGGCACCGCCGCAGGCGTATCCAACGACCTGACGTTCCTGGCCGGGTTGCGGCGGCGAATCAGGCTCAACGGCAAGGGGGGCCGTGGAGTGACCATCGCCGGCTCCAACGCTTACGTCGCCGAATACTTCACCGATACGGTGGGCGTCATCCCTCTTGAAGCCAAAGCGGGCGGCCGGGCAGGCACAATTGCGTTGGGCAGCGAGCCGCAACTCACCGCCCGGCAGCGCGGCCGCATGCTCTTCAACGACGCGACCCTTTGTATGCAGCAGTGGCAGAGTTGTGCCAGTTGCCATCCGGATGCCCGGACGGACGGCCTGAACTGGGACCTGCTGAACGACGGGATGGGCAATCTGAAGAACACCAAGAGCCTGCTCCTTGCCCACAAGACCCCGCCGGCGATGGCCACGGCCGTACGCGACTCGGCCGAGGTGGGCGTCCGCGCCGGCATCAGGCATATCCTGTTGGGCGAATGCCGGGAAGAAGACGCCGCGGCGATTGATGCGTATCTGAAGTCGCTCCGGCCGGTCCCCAGCCCGTACCTTGTGAACGGTCGGCTCAGCCCGGCGGCCCGGCGAGGCAAGAGGCTGTTCTTCAGCGACAAGGCAGGCTGCGCCAAGTGCCATCCGGCCCCCCTGTACACGGATCTGCGAATCTACGACGTGGCGTCGAAAAGCCCGTACGACTACCGGGCGGACTTCGACACACCCACACTGATCGAGACCTGGCGGACCGCCCCGTACCTGCACGACGGTCGCTACACCACGATCGAGGAGTTGATCATCAAGGGCAAGCACGGCAAGGAGCGCGGCGAGATTGGCTCGCTCACCCGTGACGAGATCAACCACCTGGTCGAATTCGTCCTCTCGCTGTAGTTTCCCGGCCGGCAGCGGGCATACCGTTGCCGCGCGCTGGAACAGTTCACGGGGGCGGCCGAGGCGAAACTTGCCGGTGTTCCTGCTTGCTCTGCTTGGTTGCGGACCTCGCGGTCGGCCATCAGGCGCCCCGCCCAGTCGAGCGGCCATCCGAGCCACGGCTCGGTGTGATAGTGCTTGAGGACCACGCGCCGGCCGTCCGGCCCGGCGTATCGCCCCGTGACTGCGAAGAAGTCGTGCTTGAGGACTTTGTCGAGGCGATAGGCGCGGCCGTTCAACTCGAACGATTCACGAGCCGGGCCGCCGCGAAGGATTCGTTTCGGGATACGGCCCTGTTCTTTCCGCGCCATACCCTTGTCCGTAATCGAAGGATGCGAGCGGAATCGTAGGGCCCAGATGGGCCGGGGTCAAGGTAAAGTGCCCGTTCACGCGAGTCGCGCGGATAAGAATGTGTTTGACTTCTTGCAGCCATGGTGTATAATGTGCCTGCGGGTAAATAGACGGGTTAAGATGTCCGGAGGGAGCGGACATCTTGGCCCGTTTTTCATAATCGTGCTTGGGCCTGCCCAATTGAGGGCAATTCTCAAGGGAAGAGGGGGTAAGGAGCGAGGCCATGAGACTCTTTCGGACAGCTCTTCTTACCGCACTCTGTGTGGTCGTCGGGTTGGGAGCTCTGAGCCAGACCGGGGCGAGAGCGGCCGGCATCCAGAAGATCACCGACAACGACTATGAGGACGAGCGCCCCCAGATCTCAGGATCGAACGTGGCCTGGGAAGGCTGGTTGGACTTCTGGACCTCTGAGGTCTTCTTCTATGACGGTGTCAGCACTACCCAGCTGACCAACACCGGCAGGGAAAACGTCAGTCCCCAGGTCTCCGGATCGAACGTCGTCTGGTCCGGTGAGGACGACAGCGCCTACAACGACAGTGAGATCTACCTCTACAACGGCGTCACCACGACCCAGATCACCAATGACACCTGGGACGACAGGGACCCGCAGATCTCAGGATCGAACGTCGTCTGGCAAGGCTATGACGGCAACGATCCTGAAATCTACTATTACAACGGCACCGTCCTCCAGATCAGCAGCAACAATAACATGGACGAGAACCCCAGGATCTCGGGGTCCTACGCGGTCTGGAATAGCATGGCGGATTTCCACGACGACGAGATCTACCTATACACGGGTTCCCTGCCCGCCACTCAACTGACGGACAACGACGTTACCGACATCCATCCGGAGATCTCAGGAACGAACGTCGTCTGGCAACGGTGGGACGACACCGATGGCGACTATGAACTGGTCCTCTGGAATGGCGTCACGGAGACTCCGATCACCAACAATGACTACAACGACTGGGAGCAGAAGATCTCGGGAACGAACGTGGTCTGGGTAGCCACAGGCGACACCGGTTTCGACGACGAGATCTTCTACTACGACGGCAGTACGGTCATCCAGCTCACCGACAATGACTATGACGACATGAACCCGCAGATCGACGGGGCCCTCGTGGTCTGGGAAGGATATGACGACGAGGGCTGGGACTTTGAGATCTTCATGTACGACGGCACGACCGTCACCCAGATTACCGATAACGACTACCCCGATCGGTACCCCCAGATCTCAGGTCTGAACATCGTCTGGCAGGGCGCGGACTGGGACTACGAGATTTACATGGTGCCCGAACCGGCCACGCTGGCACTGCTGGCCCTGGGAGGTGTCTTTGTGCGGCACCGTCGCAGGGCCGCGTGACCATGACTCTTTGGTGCGGGCGGCATCGTAGACCTGCTGCCGCTTGCCGTCAAGGTTGGGCCGGCGTCAGCCCCGCGACCGTGCTCCCCGCCCCCTTGTGCTTGACAGACCCTGTTTCGTTGGGTAGAGTTCAGCCAAGAATCCCGGGAGGGGCTTTGTGCCCCGAAAGGGATTCCAAGTCGATTGTTCTAGCCATCGAGAGGGTAGGAAGCCATGCCCATCGACGTCCGCTGTGCGTGCGGGAAGGAGTACCACTTCAAGGACGAGTACGCCGGACGCCGCGCCAAGTGCCCCGCCTGCGGCCAAGTGGCCCGCATCCCCGGCGCCCGGCCGGCCGGGCACCCATCGCCTCATTCTCCGCTCCGGGAAGACCGCCGGAGCCGCACCAGGGAGTTGGCGCTCCTTGGGAGCGCCGGCTTCGTGGTGCTGGTCGGGATAGGTCTGGTCGTGTACTTTCTCTGCTTCAGCGGGCCGGCGCCGCGCACGCCAAAGCCCGCGGCGCCTTCGCCGGCCACGTCGCCTTGGAGCGCCACTCAACCGGCCGAGACGAGCTGGCCGGCGAGCCGGCTCTACTGGGCGGTCCGCATTGAAGACGGCGCGATTATCGTCGACCTTGAGGACGGCACGGAGGCCGTTATCCGCCCCAGACGCGACGCCCTGGAGCGGTACGGCGTCAAGGATATCGAGGGGTACCCCAGTCTCTTGGCCAGGAAGCTCCGGGCGCGCGGGTACGGTGACCAGGGTAACTGCCTGGGCAAGGGCGACATGGGCCAGACGGTCATCGGCCTGCGGTTCGAGTTCTCCGTGCGGCTTTCGGACATCGCCACCATCAAACTCCGCAAGCGCTAAACCGCATCCGCCGACGCCGAAGGACCGGTCCCGGCGAGCGGACCGCCCGCGCCGGCCGCGGGGCCGGTCGTGGCGCCGGGCCCGGCGTCTGTGCCTTCGCCCTCAGCCATCTCCGCTCCACCGGCGGAACATGCGCAACGAAGGTTTTTGTCAAGACGGCGTACCGCGAGGTTCGATAAATACAGAAACCTCGGATCGGCCGTGGCCGGGCGCAGCGCTGGTGC
>JAUVZF010000145.1 GCA_030602705.1 Planctomycetota bacterium | reverse complement strand
CAGCCGGCGTACTGCGTGACGGCCGCCATCATGTTGTTATCCACCTGGTCGAAATCGTAGTGGTCGTCCTCGTTGAAGAGGATCGGTTTCTCGCTGCTGCCCATCCGGGTTCGCGTATGCTGGACCATGCGGCGGATGCCGTCCGGTTCGGCCACACCGTTGCCGTGCAGGAGGATAAAATCGCAGGCGCGGACGATATTGCGCGACGGCAGCGCTCCGCCGCCCATGCTCACGCTCACCAGCAGCCGGCCGGCGGGGGTGTCTAACTTGTCCGCCGAGCGTTTCCGGACGCGCTCAATCAACTCCGTCACGCGCTTCTGCCCCAGAATCTCGTGGTCGTACTGCCGGACGTTGCACTCGTTGCAGATCTCGACGAGCACGTTCTTGTAGCCCTTCTCGAGGATCCAGTCGGTAACGTCGTCGGTGGCCCGGATAACCGACCGTTCGTCCCAGATTCGCTCGTCCTGGCCGAAGTAGAAGTAGCCCAGGATGACGACCATTCCCAGTTCATCGGCCTTGTCGAGGATGCTTTCCAGGCGCGTCATGTAATCGGCCCGAAGGCGGCCGTCGGCATCGAACGACGAATTGTTCCACGGCTGGACCTTGCTGTAGCCTTCCGGGCTGCCGCCCTGGAGGTTCAGCGTAATGGCCATCAGGCCGTGGTATCGCCAGTAGCGCATGTTCCTGACGAACTCATGCGTGTTGCGCTCGGGGTCCCACGGACCGTCGGGGTACTTCCACTTGGAGCGCGTCTCGGGGTTGCGGTCGTCGAAGATGCCCTGGACCATCCGGGCGTTCATCAGGAGGCCTTCGATCTTGTACTCCTCTTCTTTGCTCTTCTCGTAGGTGCGGCCGCGGTACGTCGGCTGCCCGTTGACGTGGAAGGCGTTTTTCTCGATGCTGACGGTGGTTTTGCGCTCGACCTCATCGGATTCCTCCAGGAGCGACTCGTCCACCGTAACCGGCTCGGTCTCCTCTTCCTCGGGCGGTTCGGGGGGCCTTGGCCTTCTTGGCGGCCTGCCCCTGCCCGAAGACCTGCCCCCCCACGGCGGCCTGCCCGCAGTCGCCGTCGCTGCGGTAAACAGGACGCAGGCCAGGAAAATCGCAACCGTGACCAGAATCGATGCGCGATGCATGGCCGTCCACCTTTCCGAGACTGTCGAGCGCGTGCGCGCCACTTTCCCTCGCGCCGGCGCCTGCCTCATGTTCAAACCCGATGCCCCGGCCACCAGTCTGCCAAAAATCCGCCCGACATGCCACATGGGCGTTGGCAACCAGGGCTTACATGCCGCCTGCTCTATAAGACTTACGTCAATTTTGCCCTCGCCGAAACGGGCAAATGCGCGCTTTTTTTGCCTCGGAGCCCCGTTTCTAGGCTGTGAGGGGCGATTTGGCCTCAACTGTTAAGATGGGTAAGGCAAAACGCGCTGGTTTTTGATCGGTTTTTGCGATTTTTGTGTCCGTTTTGTTCCGTTTTTGTTCCGTTTTGTTCCGTTTTTGAGGGGTTTTTGAGGGGGCAAAATTGACGTAAGTCACTATGCCAGAATGGCAGCCGGCGCGCGCTGCCGCGAAGGGGCCGAAAAGTTGTTAGAGTTCTAACAAAATCGAGGGAGGGGCGGGATTTTGTTAGAGTTCTAACAAAATTGGGCGAGCGGGACCGGCAAGGGGCAACAGCCCTTTTAGCCGCGACCCGAAGGGGAGCGCGTGCCGTTGGCGGATGGTGGCTCGCCCAGCCAATGCCGAATGCTAAATGCCAAATGCCAAAGACCCGCCTGCGGCGGGGAACGGGGGTAAAGCCATTGCGTAAAAAGCAACGGCCCTAACCGCAGAGGACGCTGAGAACGCTGAGAACGGCCTGAATCCGGGCAAGCGGCAAACGGCAACGGCCCGTTCCGAGCCGCGATCCCGGCGCGCCGGGAGAGCGGAACGCAGAGAACGGCGTCAATCAGTAAAGGCGCACGGCAACGGCGGGAGCCGTTCGACCTCAAGGGTTCGGCGTCGCTATGGGTGGTCTTGTGATGTGAATTCGCCCCCTTGGCACGAGGGCGGTTATGGGTGTCGCCGGAACTGCAGCGGTTCCCGGCGAATTACGTCACGCGTCAGCGGAACTCACCACGCGCCCCCCTCCGCGTTCCCCCCATGCAAGCGAAAAACATGGGTACCGTCCCCAGGTTGTCCCCGCCTGGCACGCCCCGGCCGCCACCACCAGCGCCAGCACAGCGGCGACCACCCCCCCCGCCATCTTCTTCAGTGCGCTTCTCATACCGGCTCCTTTCATTCCGTGTCTGCGTCTGCGGAAGGCCAACCAGGCGCCGCCCATCGCCAGAATCGCCAACGTGGCCGGCTCGGGCGCGGACGAGCCAAAGTTGTTCCGCAGGATGGCGAAGTCGTCGAGGTCGACGGTGTCGTCGCCGTTGAAGTCGGCCTCGGCCCAGGTGTCGCCCGTGCTGAAGTTGTTGCGCAGGCTGGCGAAGTCGTCCAGGTCGACTGTGCGGTCGAGTGTGGCGTCGCCCGGCGGGAGGCTGGCATCCAAGGTGATGGTGATCGCGTTCGCCCCGTAAGCCACGCCGGTTCCGGTTGTGTAGGCGCCAAGGTCGGTGACGCTGGAGAACGCGCCGGCGCCGACGAGGTTGGCGTAGGAGGCAAGCGTGTACGTGCCGGCCTGGAAGGGATCGGCCCCGCCGAAAACTGATAGGAAATTTGATTCCGCGTGACGGTGCGTCGGTGGGCCCTTCGACTTTGCTCAGGACAAGCCGGGGGTGAGGGGTTTATAATCCAAGTCAGGGGTCAGTGTGCCCCGGCGGACACACAAGCCAACCCCTTGGACAGACCGCCCCGTGTGTACCTGTTATGAGTATGTCGCTATTGCCTATTGCGGCTATGCGCGACGCCTACGACGGGCCAGCACGCCCAGGCCGGCCAGGGCCAGAAGGCTCATCGTCGCCGGCTCGGGAGTGTACTCGCGAACCTGGACGGCCGAAATATGCACCTTGCCTGTGTTTGAGGGAACTTTGTTGATGGTCAGATCCTGAGTAGTGTCGTCGGCGGTGAAGATTCCGTTGCCAAACTCCCAATCCGTGGAGAGCAACGTCAGTGGATTGGTGCCGGAGAAGGTCATTGCCCGGCCGGCTGTGCGTACATCGGCGTACCAAACCTGGACGACGTAATCCTTTCCGTCCGTGAGGCCGGGAATTGTAATTGTCGCTGGATTGGCGCCGGTCCTGTCAAGAGAGCCGATCAGCACGTCATACTCGGAATCGCCAGTCGTGCCGCCGCCTAATACGGTAGAAACGGAACTGGTCTCGTTGAGGTCACTCCAAAAGCTGTATTCGGTGAAGTAGACGCCATCAATGGTAGGATCATCATCGTGGTGATTCTCGCCTTCCGAATTGACCGCCCAAATACCGGCCTCGGCCGTGAGGGTGGTCGTGCCGTTGTCGACCGAGAAGGTATCCCCGGTCTTGAGGACATCCGCGTCCCCTGCATCCGCGGACCCCGTATTGCAGTCCTGCGAACCGTTGCTATCCCACGTAATCGTTGCCGCTTGGGCCGGTGTGGCCATGGGCAGTGCGAGAACCAATCCAGCAACCGCCACAAGACTAATCGTTCGCTTAAACATGGCACTCCTCCTTTTCGCCGCCACGAAGCCGCTGAACACTGTCCCGGCGCGCCCCTGGCCGTAAAGCCTAACGGGCGGGCGGGATTGCAGTGCAGAGGTTCCGCTGGCCGGCATAAGATCACTCGACAACAGTTGACGTGTTTTCAGGGCCATCGGGCCCCCCCGAGTTGAATTGCCCTTAAGTTCGTATCCTGGGGCCTCGCCCACAGATGTTTCCTTAGAACGTCAGCCCTCTCCTATGGGAAGACGGGACGGGGTCTTTCAACCGCTCGGCTTGTGCCGGCCCCCGGCCCAGACATGCGTGAGCGATGTACCCTTACGTCCTATCCATCACCCAACTGTGACGAGTATAACACGTTTTCGG
>JAUVZF010000030.1 GCA_030602705.1 Planctomycetota bacterium | reverse complement strand
CGCGGCGGGTGGCACGGCAGCCCGAAGGGCGGCCGTGTTCGACGCCGGGAGCCCACGGTCACGCTGCGCGTGGCCGTGCCACCCTGCTAGGAACGTACGGTGTGCCCACCCACCGGCGCGGCTTGCATTCGCGTGGCGCGGCGGGTGGCACGGCAGCCCGAAGGGCGGCCGTGTTCGACGCCGGGAGCCCACGGTCACGCTGCGCGTGGCCGTGCCACCCTGCTAGGAACGTACGGTGTGCCCACCCACCGGCGCGGGCGAACTTGTGGCCGCGCGCGGCCGCGCCTATAATGGCCGCTTCGGCCGCGAGGAGGCGTAATGTCCGGACCAATCAGGATCGGCACAGTGAAGTTTCTGAACGCCTGGCCGCTCACCCACGGCTTGGCGGGGCGCGATGACGTGGCGCTGCGCCTCGGGGCGCCGAGCGCGCTGGCGGCGATGCTGAAGCGCGGCGAGGTGGACGTGGCGCTGGCGCCGTCGATCGACTATTTTTGTCTGGCGGTGGAGCGCGGGGAACGCGCCCCCAGTACGGGCCCGTATGGGCGGCCGGGCGGGGCCACCGGCTTTGTGGCGCTGCCGGTGGCGGCGATCGGGTCCCGGGGGCCCGTCGGGTCGGTCCGGCTGTTCGCTTGGGCCGAGCCGGACGACCTGCGGCGGGTGGCGCTCGATTCGGCCAGCCGCACGTCTAACGTCCTGGCGCGGATCATTCTCGCGCGGCGTTTCGGCGTGCGGCCGCATTTCGTCATGCCCGACGACGTGGCCGCCGCCGCGCCCGCACGCCCGCCCGATGCACAGGTCGTCATCGGCGACCGGGCCCTCGTGATGGAGCGGCCCCGAGCCAAGTGGGCCCTGGACCTCGGCGAGCAGTGGGAGCGGTTCGTTCATCTGCCGTTTGTCTACGCCTTCTGGGTCGCCCGCGCCGACGGGCCGGTCGAGTTGCTTATCGAGTTGCTGTCGCAGGCTCGCGACTCCGGCCTGGCCGCACGCGAGCAACTCGCCGCTCGCGCCGCCCGGGAACTCAACATCCCGGCCGCCACGGCCGGGCCGTACCTGATGGAGCAGGTGCGGTATGAGTTCGGCGCCAAGGAGCAGAACGGCCTGCGGGCCTTCTACCGGATGGCCGTGGAGGAAGGGTTGGCGCCCGAAGGCGTGCGCCTGCGGATGGCCCGCGCGGGCGGGGGCGGGCGGCCATGAGAGGCCGAGCGGAGCGCGTGTCGCCCGAGCAGGCCTTGCGGCTTCTCGAGGAAGGCGACCTGCCGGACCTGGGCCGGCGGGCCGACGCCGTTGCGCGGCGGCTGCATCCCGAGCCGTACCGCACCTATGCCGTCGACCGGAACATCAACTTCTCGAACCTGTGCGAGTGCCGGTGCCGGTTCTGCGCCTTCTGGCGGTCGCCGGGCGATCCGGAGGCCTACGTCCTGGACACCGAGGCGCTCTTTGCGAAGATCGACGAGGCGGTCCGCCTCGGGGCGACGCATATCCTCGGGCAGGGCGGCCTCTCGCCGCGGTTGGACCTGGCCTACTACGAGGGCCTGCTGCGGAAGATCAAGGCCAGGTTCAACATCCTGCTCCACTGCTTCAGCCCGCCCGAGATTCATTACATGGCCGGCCGCGAGGGCCTGCCGGTCCGGACGGTACTGGAGCGGCTGCGCGCGGCGGGGCTCGACAGCCTGCCGGGTGGCGGGGCGGAGATCCTCGTCGATCGCGTCCGCCGTAGCATCAGCCCCAACAAGTGCACGACCGGCGAGTGGCTCGATGTGATGCGCGCCGCCCACTCGCTCGGTATGCCGACCAGCGCCACCATGGTCTTCGGCCACGTCGAGACGCCGGCCGAGCGGGTCGAGCACCTTGCCCGCCTGCGTGACCTTCAGGACTCGGGCGGCGGGTTCCTCTCGTTCATCGCGTGGCCGTTCCAGGCCCCGAACACGGCCCTGGCTGCGAGCGGCGACCTCGGCCCCGACTGGCGGCCGGTTGGCGGGGCCGAGTACCTGCGGCTCGTGGCGGTGGCCCGGATATTCCTCGACAACATCCCCAACGTCCAGGCCTCGTGGGTGACGATGGGGCCGAAGATCGGGCAGGTGGCACTCGCCTTCGGAGCGAACGATCTGGGGTCGACGATGATCGAGGAGAACGTGGTGGCGGCCACCGGGTGCGTGCACCGTGCCTCGCCCGGGATGCTGCGCCGGCTGATCGAAGGGGCCGGGTTCGAGGCCAGGCAGCGCAATTCTCGTTATCAGACCTCGGCGCCCTGACCGATAAAAGGGTGAGGGAAAGCGAGGGCGAGCGGTGCCCGAGATCGAACCCATCATCGAGACGACCCGCGCTGTGCTCATCGGCCGGTCGCCGCTGGGGCGGGAGGACGCCTTCCTGTTCGACCACGCCCTGCGGGTCATGCGCGTAGCCGACCGCCTTTCGACCTGCGCGGAGGTCCGCTCGTGGCGGATCAACCGTTTTGCGCTTCAGGTGGCGGCGCTGTTCCACCAGGCGGCCACCGTGCGGCTGGACGAGGAGCGGCGGACGTCCACCGTCTATGCCGCCGCCACCATGAGTGCCGAGGACGTCAAGGAGTATAGCGCCGAACTGGCCGGCGACCGGCTCGGGGGCAAGGTGACGACTCGCCAGTTGGACCTCGTCCAGGAGATCATCCGCCGCGCCCACGACGCCGGCATCGACCTGGCTGAGGCGAAGATACTCTCGGACGCCGACAGCCTCGACGACATCGGCACACTGGGCGTCTGGCGCGACCTCAGACGGCACATCCTTGAAGGCCGCGCCGTCGAAGACACCGTCCGGGCCTGGCGGCGGCGCGAGCAGTACGGGTACTGGGAGGCACGCGTCCGCGACGCCTTCAACCTGGAGACGGCCCGCCGCCTGGCAGAGAGCCGCCTGGGGGCCGCACGGGCCTTCATGCAGCAACTGGAGGCCGAGTTCGACGCCTCCGACTTTGCCGACGCGGAGGAAGACTCGTGACGGTCCCGTCCCCGGCGTCTGCCATACGGTCCCCTGGCCGTAAAGCGGCTCGGGCCGCGGGCAGTACGGATCCGTATGGCCCCGTAAGGGCGGCCGTCATTCTCGGCAGCGGTCTCTGGCACGTTCTGCGAGACGAGGCAGGCGTCCGACTTTCGGGCGGCCAGGAGCGCGACACCCCCTTCGGCCCGTCGCGGCCGGTGTTTCAGGCGGTCCTTCCCGGCCGTTCGGTCCATACGGACCCGTACCGGGCCCGTATGGGCGGGCGGGAGGTCCTCTTGCTGACCCGCCACGGCGAGAAGGGCTACCAGACCGGGGCCTGGAGCGTCAACTACCGGGCCAACCTCTGGGCGCTCAAGGACCTGGGCGCCGACCTGGTCCTCGCGACCTCGGCCTGCGGCGGGATTGATCCGGACTTGGCGGTCGGGACGTTCGTCGTGCCCCACGACATTCTCGACAAGACCACCGGCCGCGCGAAAACGTTCTTCGAGGGAACCGGCCTGGGCATCCTGCGGCACGGTGACCCGTTTTGCCCGGCGCTTCGGCAGGCCCTGGCAGGGGCGCTTGAGGCGGCCGGCGCGCCCCACGTCGCAAGAGGCGTCTACGTCTGCACCGACGGCCCGCGGCTCGAGACGCCCGCCGAGATTCGTCTCTTTGCGTCCCAGGGCGGCACGGTGGTCGGGATGACGGTCGCGCCGGAGTTTGCCCTGGCGCGCGAACTTCAGATGTGTTACGCGCCGCTCGCCTGGGTCGTCAATCCGGCCGAGGGCGTCAAGCCGCGCCCGTATCGGCCGGACGTGCTGTTCGAGGGACTGGCCACCGAGGAAGAGTTGGCCGAAGGCGACCGGGCGGCCGAACGGCTGCCCGAGATCCTCGCGGCGGCGCTCGCGCGCATCAGCCCCGACCGATCCTGCCATTGCCGCACCGCCATGCAGCGATACAAGGATCGCGGTGACATCGGCGAGGACTTCCGGACGTGGATTGCACGCAGCGCCGAGTAACCTCGGCGAACAACGTGCGTGAGGCCGCGTTACCCGCCGGGCTTGCCCGGCGTGAGCGTTGAACGTGCGTGAGGCCGTGTTAGCCGCCGGGCTTGCCCGGCGCGAGCGTTGAACGTGCGTGAGGTCGTGTTAGCCGCCGGGCTTGCCCGGCGCGTTCGTGGTATGCCTTGAACGTGCGTGAGGCCGTGTTAGCCGCCGGGCTTGCCCGGCGCGTTCGTTGAACGTGCGCGAGGTCGTGTTAGCCGCCGGGCTTGCCCGGCGTGTTCGTTGAACGTGCGCGAGGTCGTGTTAGCCGCCGGGCTTGCCCGGCGTGAGCGTTGAACGTGCGTGAGGCCGTGTTAGCCGCCGGGCTTGCCCGGCGTGAGCGTTGAACGTGCGTGAGGTCGTGTTAGCCGCCGGGCTTGCCCGGCGTGAGCGTTGAACGTGCGTGAGGCCGTGTTAGCCGCCGGGCTTGCCCGGCGTGAGCGTTGAATGTGCGCGAGGCCGTGTTAGCCGCCGGGCTTGCCCGGCGTGTTCGTGGTCAGCGAGACGGCGGCGCCGGAGTCGCGGACGGCGGCCATGACCTCGGCGACGGTTTTCATCGACGCCTTCGCGTCGGCCTTCAGGCGAACTCGCTCGGCGCCCTTCAGCAGGTCCTTGACTTTGGCGCAGAACTCCTTGGGCGCGAGCAAGGTCTCGCCCAGGCGGACCTTCTCGTCGGCCGTGACGATGATCTCCAGCGGCGGCCCCATCTGGCCGGGCGCGGCGGATGGGGGCTTCAAGACCACCAGGCGGACCCGCATCATGGCGTCGCGAAGGAGGTTGTTGACCTGCATGACGCGGCCGAACCGCTCGTCGGGGTCGGCACGCAGGACGGTCGTGCGGATGACGGCCGGCATGGCGTTGACGGCGCTCTTGAGCGCTTCGAGGCTCATCGGCCGGCCGTCGAGTTCGGGCGGCGCCCCCTTCTTCAGGACGACCTCCGCCTGGACCTTCTTGGGTTCGATGCGGCGGCCGGTGGGGCGGATGATCAGTTCGACGGGCGTGCCGGGCTTCGGGACCACGCGGGGATTCGCCTCGTAGGCTAGACGTGCGTTGACGCTGGTGGACTCGAACGGCACGTCGATGACGGCCTCGAGGAAGTTGGCGATGCACACGACCGTGCCCTCGCGGTCGGCGGCCTTCATGGCGTCGGCTTCGGGGCGGCCGATGTAGACCCAGTCGAACGGCCGGTCGAGCCCTTCTTCCATTCCCGACAGGCGCAGCAGTTTCCACGCGGGGACCTCTTTCTGCTTGCCGCCTTTGGGCGTGAAGCGGGTGGTGATCGTGAGAACCTCGCCGGCGGGCGGGCTGAACGCCCCGCCCTCGGTCACGAACCCCGGCTTGCCGGGACGAAGGCCCAGCAGCGCCAGCGCGAACGTCACGTGCGACGGCGTCGCCTTGACCACGATGACGCTCTCGTGTTCGCGGGTGCCCTCGCCGCACACGAACAGTTCCAGGGCGCCCTCCTGAAGGCACACCGTCCCTTGGAGGCGGACCTCGCGCGCCTTCGTATCGACCACGATGCCCGGCAGGGTCTTGATGATCACGTCCTTGGCGGCGGGCTTCGCGGCCGCCGCGGGAACAACGAGCAGTGCGAGGGCAATGGCCTTGCAGATGAGTCGATGCATGGTGCTCTCCGTACGTGTTGCGTGTGTCTCGCAGCGCCCGAGCGTTCTCATCCGCGGTGGCACGTCTTGCCGCCAGTGAACGTGACCGGGAGCTCCCGCTCCCGGCTCGAACGCTCCCGGCTCGAACGCTCCCGGCGCCAGCGCGCCGGGCTCGTTCACGTCCGGCAGTGGGCCAGGGCGATCAGGGCGTAACTGGTCGGCACCGGCGGGAACCCTTCGAACCAGCGGTCGGCCTCATTGACCCAGAAGCCTCCGCTCTTTTGGCGGTGCAGGATGGCCTCCGAGAGTTCCGCCCGCCAGTCGTGCTTGCGGCGTCGGGCATCGACGATTGTGTCCTCGCCCCAGGCCTTCAGGGCCTTGGCGGCGGTCTCGTAGTAGTAGAACAGGCCCTGCTGGCCGAGGTCCGGGTTCTCCTCGAACGTCCAGTGCCGGCGTATCCAATCGATGGCGGCCTGAACGCGCGGGTCGTCGCGCGCAAGGCCCGCGTACATGAAACTCTTAAAGCCCGCGTAGGTCATCGAGCCGTAGGCCTTGAGGCCCTTTCGCCCGCCCGGAAGGTCCACGGTGCCGGCCTTGGATTCCCCGCCGGCGTTCGGCGAATAGATCATCCCGCCGCTCTCGGTCCCGACGAACACCTGGTCGTTCGACTCGGTGCGGTCCTGCGTGCGGCTGACGAAGACCACGACCTTCTTCCACAGCGGATGGTCTTTCGGCACGCCCGCCTCGTGCATTGCCTCCACGAAATATTGCGTGTTCGAGAGGTCCGGCCGCTCGTGCTTGCCGTACCCGTGCCCGCCGTACCAGGGGTTGCCCTTGTCGATGCTTTCGGCCTCGTCCCACTGGTGCTTGATGAGGTAGGCCTTGGCCTTTTCGATTGCGTCGGCGTAGGCGTTGGCGTCGGCCTTCACCAGGACCATCAGCGCGATGCTGGTGGTGTAGGTCTTGAGGCCCACGTCGTAGATGCCGCCGTCTTGCTGCTGGTACTTCAAGAGGTGCCGGATCGCCCGGCGGACGGGCTCGTCCTTGGCGGTCTTGCCGCACCACAGCAGCGCGTCGGCGCACAGGGCGGTGATGCCGACGTTTCCCTCTCCCCAGGAGCCGTCCTGCGCCTGCTCCTTCACCAGATACGCCACGCCGCGCGCGATGGATTCCTGGCGGCGCTCGGCCAGGGGTCTGGCGTCGGCCTTCGCGGCTTCCGCATCGGCCCTGGCCCTGGCTTCGGCCTCTTTGACGAGCGCCTTTTCGAGTTCGTTCTGGAGGGCCATCACGGCGTCGCGCTGGGCGATTTCCTCGTGTGCCGTGGCGCGGAACCAGACGAGGCCCACGCCCGCGACCATCAGGCCGCCCACGATCACGACGATGGCGACCACCGCGGCGGCGATGATGATGGCGATCTTCGCACCGCTGCTCATCGGCCGCCCTCCAACCCGGAACGGGTCCAGACTTCAGACAGGTTCGACGCCTCACGCGCCGACTAATGCATTATACGAGCATCACTCGGAGTATTGCGCGGTGGATCTCCGTGCCCCCCGCGCGAGGGCCCCGGGTTCGCACTTCGCTTTGCGCGGCCCGTACGGGCCGCGCTCACACGTCAAAGAACTTTCCTCAGACCGCTCAGTCGTCCGGTTCCATCGACTCGGGCGCTGCGTCGTCGGGGGGAGTGTCCGGGGGCCTGGCTTCGGCGGCGCCCGAGTCGGACGGCGGCTCGTCCATACGGACCCGTTCCGCCATACGGCCCGTAGGGGGGGCAGGAGCGGCCGCATCGGGCATGCCCTTCTTCGACCGGATGGCGGCAAGGATGAGGCAGTAGGCGCCCGCCACCGCGCCGGCAATCATGCCGCCATAGTTGAAAGCCTGAAACGTGGCGTCCCCCTCCCCTTTCTGCGCGATGAACAAGTCGTAGGTGCACCATAAGGCCAGACCTAGCAGGGCCAGGCCGAAGACCATCAGCAGACCGGGACCGTAGGGCTGCTTTGGCGGACGCTCTTGCCCGCCCGTGTTCGTTTCGCTCTCTGCCATAACGGTTCCTCCGTGAGTGCGTTCCACGTGTTTGTGGCTATTGTAGGGCGTTGTGCCTCGGCCGCAAGCGCCTGTTCACCAGTGGCGCGGTAAGCCGCGACCGACAGAAAAAAGGTTCCAGGAACCTTTTTCTCTTTTCCGCGTTCTTGGCGGCAAAAAGCCGTTTTGACGAAAAAGGTTCCTGGAACCTTTTTTCCTTTTCTTACCCTGCTTAGGGTTGCGCGGGTCTGGCCACGGCTGGCGGGATGGCGACGTTTGTGCCGACACCGATGCCGTGGCGCTCGAACCACCCGGCGGGCACTTCCAGGGCGAACCGGACCGGCTCGCGGCTGTAGACGGGGTCGAGAACGTGGGCCTTCATGCGTTCGACCTGCGTGATCGTGCCGTCGGCGGCGATGTACGCCAGGTCGAGGTCCACCGGCGTGTTCTTCATCCAGAACCGCAGGTTCGCCTCCCGCCCGAAGACGAAGAGCATGGCCTCGTCGTCGGCAAGGCGCTCGCGAAACATCATCCCCTTTTGCCGCTCGGCATCGTCATCGGCGATCTCCACGGCCAGCGACGCGCCTCCGACGCGGATCGTCGCCGTCGGCAGACGCTGGGGCCGGTCGGGGCTTGGCGGGGGAGCGGGCGCCTCGCCGTCGCAGCCGGCCAGGACCAGTATCGCCAGCGCCGCGGCGAGCGCGGCGGGTCTCTGCACCCGCCGCGCTGAGATCGCGTGAGGCGCGGTGGGTACGGAAACCCACCGCGCCCTATCCTGCGCGAAAGACCTTCGGGTCATAGCCGGCCGCCTTCAGCATCCGCTCCAGCAGTTCCATCGGCAGGCCCACGACGTTCGTGAAACTGCCGTCCACCTCTTCGACGTACCGGTCGCCGGTTTCCTGGATGGCGTAGGCGCCGGCCTTGCCCAACGCCTCGCCGCCGGCGACGTACGCCTCGATCTGGCCGGGCGTCATCACGGCCATGCGGATGCGCGTGATGTCGTGGGCCAGCAATCTCCGCCCGGCCCCGAGGTCCACCAGCGCCAGGCCCGTCACGACACGGTGCCGGGTGCCGCTGAGTTCGGAGAGGATCCTGCGGGCGTCGGCCTCATCGGCCGGCTTGCCGAGGAGCCGCCCGCCCAGTTCCACGGCCGTGTCGGCGCCGAGGACCAGGCCGTCCGCGAGACCGTGCGCCTCGATGGCAGCCGTCGCCTTCAGGTACGCGAGGCTCTCGACGTACGGCCCCGCCGGCCGGTCCGCCTTCACGCCTCCCTCGCCGACGGGCGGCGGCCTGACGTCAAACCGGTACCCGGCCCGGCGCAGGAGGTCCCGCCGCCGCGGCGAATTCGACGCCAGCACGAGATAAGGCTGCTCGCTTGCCATCGTGATATTTAGCCGCCGGGCTTGCCCGGCGCGTGGGGTGGCGCCGGCCTCACGCGCGCCGGACCTCGAGCCAGCCGCGCTCGCCGTCCCAGCGGACCACCAGGTCGGTGTTGCAGACGCCGCACCGCAGGACCGCGTCGGGTCGCGTACCGTGATGCACCACCAGTTCGGCGGCGCAGATCGGGCAGTGCCGCGCGAACGTCCTCGGCAGCAGGTCCGTCTTGGAGTCTGCGGTGGTCAGTGCCAGTGTGCTTTCGACTTCGCTGCGTGGCGTCTTCTCGGCCACCAGGCGGTTGAGTTCGTGCACGGTTTCGCCGGTGCCGAACACGATCGCGCCGACGAGCACGTCGTCCTGGAAGACGAGACGGCGATAGACGTTCGGCTCGTCGTGGAGTTCGAGGACCTGGATGTCGCCTGCCGGCGCCAGGTGGCCGCGCCCGATGACGGCCAGGTCCTGGCCGAAGACGATGGTGCGGAGGCGGACCGCCTCAAAGACGTGCTCGGCGCGGGTGCCGAGCATGCTGGCCGCAGCCAGGGCGCCCTGAGCCCAGGCCCGCTGCCAGCAGAAGGCGGCGCCCTGTTGGCCGAACTCGTCGAAGGCGGTCGGTTCGGCCGCGTCGCCCGCAGCAAACACGTCCTGGTGGCTGGTCCGCAGGGCCTCATCCACGTGGATGCCGCGGCCGACCTCGATGCCTGAGCCTTTGGCGAAGTCGATGGCGGGCCGGCGGCGGCATCCGCAGGCCACCAGTTCCGCCGGAAACGTCTCGCCGGTGGTCGTCTCGATGCCGATGGCCCTGCCGCCTGCCCCGATCACCGCGCGGGCCTGGGTGTTTCGGCGAAGCGTCACGCCTGCCTGTTCGAGGATGCCCTCGACGCGGATGCTGGCCTGCTCGTCGAGCATCTCGGGCCAGAACCGCTCGCCGCTCACCAGTTGCGTCACCTGGATGCCGCGGCCGGTAAGGCTCTCGGCCAGCGTCAGGCCGATGATGCCTTCGCCCAGAACGGCCGCCTGACGCACGTCTTTGACCGTGTTCTGGACCGCCTGGGCCTGCGTCAGCGTGTCGAAGGTCGTCACGCCGTCCAGGTCGAGGCCGGGAATGCCGAGCGGGACGGCCCGTGTGCCGGTGGCGATGAGGAGTCGGTCGTACCGCACTCGCTGGCCCGAGGCGAACAGGACGGCGTGGTCGCCCGGCTCGAGGGAGGCGATTTCGGTCATCAGGAACAGATCGACCCTCTCGCGGCGGTAGGCGTTGCGGCTCTGGAAGATGACCTCCGAGAGGGCCAGGTTTCCGGAGAGGAACTCGCCGAGTTGGCGGCGCAGGTAGAACGGGTAACGTTCCTCCGTGAAGATGCTGACCTGAGCGTCGCTGTCGGCGCGGCGGATAGCCTTGGCGGCCCGGTATCCGGCGGCGCCGTTGCCGATGATGGCGAAGTGCGTGCTCATGGTCCGCGGTTCCCCGCACCGTCAGCGTCGCCCGTGGCTCCGATGTCTTCGCGGCGAGCAGCGACGGCGTCGTCGGCTGCGCGCTGCGCTGCCGCCGCCAGTTCCAGGTGGCGCCGGTGGTGGCGGCGGTACACGGTGATCAGATAATACATGACGGCGTAGGCCACCGCCCCGGAAACCAGGCCGACCATGATCGAACCCGTCCAGAGGGGCAGCGTGACGTGCATGGCGACGTCCCACCACTGCTTGACCAGGTCCCACCAGGGCAGGTCCTTGTTCATGATGCCCTGGAGCGCCTGCTCGAACTCCTCACGCATTGCCTCCGACCCGCCGACAACCTTTATGCCAACCAGCAGGTTGAACGAGTAGATCGGCAAGATGGTTGCCGGATTCGTGATCCACGCCATCGGGACGCCGGCAATCCGGTTGGCCCTGAAAATCGACGCGATGAAATAGATCAGCAGCATCTGGAACCCGATCGTCGGTGTCATGGCGATGAAGACGCCAATCGCCGCCCCCAGCGCAATGCTGTGGGGCGACTCGTCCAGGTGCAGCAGGTGGATGAACCATGCCTTCGTCTTGTTCCATCCCGCCCGAAACGGCACGGTCGTCTCCTTTGAGTGCGACGTGCGGGTGCGGCTAACGCGGGCCGGCGTCGTGCCACGCCTCAAGCAGTTGCCCGATCACAGCCTGCGGTGTGATGTTTGTCAGACACAACAGCGCCCCCGTTTCGCCGGCGTATAGGCACTCGCGACGATAACAGGGACTGCACGCGGCCCGTCCCGCGAGCACCCGATGGCCCGGGCCGTAAGGCCCCGTGCGGTCCGGATTGGTCGGCCCGAAGATGGCCACGACCGGCGTTGCGACGGCGGCGGCCACGTGCATCGGGCCCGAGTCGTTCGTCGCCATCACGCGGGCCTCGGCAATGACGGCTGCCAATTCTTTTAACGTGGTCCGGTTCGTGAGGTCAATAGGCCGTTCGCCCATCTGGTCGCCGATGGTCTGAGCGTTGGCGACGGCGTCGGTGCTGCCGACGAGCACCGCCCGGGCGCCCGTTCTGGTCCGCATCGCGTCCAGGACACGGGCAAAGCGGTCGGGCGGCCACTGCTTGGTCGGCCACCGGGCGTGTGCACACACGACGATGTACGGCTCGCCGGAGCCCAGGCCCATCCCGGCCAGGCGCCGGCGAATCGCCGCACGCGCCTCGGCCGACACCGGCAGATGATCCGTCGCTTTCGGCATCTCCAGACCCAACCGCCGCGCCACCGCCAGGTACCGCTCGATGGCGTGCACGTCTCGGTGCCCGACCGAGACCTCGTCGGTATAGAACAGCGGCGCCCCTTCGCGGGCCTCGCGGAACCCGACCCGCGTCGGTGCGCCCGACGCCAGCGCAAGGACGGCGCTCCGCAACAGGCCCTGTAGATCGATGACCGTTGTAAACCGCCGCTTGCGGAGATTCTGAAGGAAGGCGAGGAACTCGGCGGCGACCGTCGCGCTCAGCGTAAAGCGGGCGAAGCGGCGGCGGTCGAAGATCAGCACGGTGTCAAGACGCGGATGGCCTTCCAGGATGCCCGCGAACGGGCGGGCCACCAGCCACGAGACGTGGGCCTTCGGGCAGGCCTCCTTCAGCGCCGTCAGAACCGGCAGCGCCTGGACGACGTCGCCCATCGACGAGGGCTTGATGATCAACGTTCGCGAGAAGTTCATGCCGTTTCCAGGTGGCCGTACTTGCGGCGGAGCGTGTCGCGCTTGCGATGGCCGGCCCGGGCGATGTGGCGCCACCATCGGCGCAAACGCCGGGCCGCGTCGGCCCCACCTCGCCGGCGCGACAGCACCGTTATCGGCGCCGGACACCCCGGGCGCTGAAGGTAAGTCCGGAGGAACCGGAGCCGGTCGGTCTGGCGGGCCACGCCCCACTCCTGGAGGCTGACGCTCAGACGCATCAGGTCGCGCGCCCGCCTTCTTGCCGAAACCCGCCGCACGAGCCGCAGGCCGTCCAGGTCCACCAGGACGGGTCGCGGAGCCGAGGCCGGCGCCGGCGCGATGAGAATGTTGGGGGCCTTGAGGTCGCGGTGCGTGAGGCCCGTCTCGTGCATCCGCCGGATCATCCGCGCCAGTTCCCAGACGACGTGCCGCCGGTCGGCGGCCGGCGGCGCGGCGCGAAGCCAGTCGGACAGCGGCTGAGCGCCGGCGACCGGTTCGGTCAGAAGAAGCGTGTCGGCCGGCGTACCGTGCCGCCTGAGGTCCACTGCCGCCGCCGGCCGCGCGGTCGCGATGCCGCGAACCAGAAGCGCGTGGCCGCGCCGCAGCGCCCGCAACGACCGCGAAGGACGGGCCAGGCCGGGGACGGCGTTTCGCTCGGCCGCACGGTTGTGGCGCTTGACGATGAGGCTGCGTCCGTCGTCGAGTTGCACCCGCCAGATGGTGGACGTGCGGCCGTCTTTGAGCGTCGTGGCCTGGGCGCCGGCAAGGGGATCGTCCCCGCCCCCCGCGCCCAGGAAGGCCGTGACCGCTTCGGCCCAATCGGCCGTGGCCCAGCCGCGCCACGACCCGGCCGCGATGCGGCGGAAATACTTCGACCGGCGCTGCGTGCGGCGGTCGCGCCGAAGGTAGAACCGTTGGCGATAGATGGCGGTGGCTCGCGCCACGTCGCGCGCGCTCGGGGCGTCGGGGGTCAGTTCCCTCAGCCGCACCAGGCACCGCAGCCGCTCCGAGGCGCCGGCGATCGGCTCGAAGAAATGTTCCAGTTGCACGAGGTGTTGGAGGAGGGCTTCGGGCGGCGAGGGACGCACCGCCTCGGCCAGGTCCACCAGGCTGAGGTGCCATTGCCGGGGCGGGCCGGATATCAGGAGGTTTCCCGGATGCAGGTCCGGCAGGTAGAGGTCGGCCTCGGCGAGGCGGGCCACGAGGTGCGCCAGGTTGTAGGCCAGGGCGGGCGGGTCGATCGTGCCTTCCGGGGGTCGGCGCCGGCGGCGAAAGGCCGCCACCAGTTCCGGCGGCCGGGCGCCGGGGTACGGCGGGTCGGCCGGTGTGGCCTCGAAGTAACGCTCGAACAGATACGCATCCAGCCGCTGCCCGCCGGCGATCTCCCTCGTGACGAGCGCTTCGGCGGCGCCCAGGGCAAGGGCCACGGGTTCCGGCACGTCCAGCCCGGCCGCCCGGGCGACCAGCAGGGCGTCCCATTCATGCCGACCGGGGCCCATGCCGAGCCGTGCCCGCAGCCGCCGCAGCGGCCCGACGGGCTCGAAGGTCTTGACGTAGTATCCGCGGCCGGCGGCCTGGAGGCGACAGACGGTCCGCCTGCGACCGCGCTTGACGGGCGTAAGGCGGCCGGGGTCGTTGATCGGCCAGCCGTCGGCCAGCAGAGGTTCGGCCTCCGCAGGCCGCACGAGCCATCGCCGGCCCGCCCTCTCGATGATCCGGGTCTCGTCCATGCCTGCACCGAAGCAGCCGGCGTCCGGGACGACTCGCCTTCCGCCCACCCGCCACCGCCGCTCATCGTAATCGCCCCCCCTGCGGCTTGCAAGGGGGCAAAAAGGTTCCAGGAACCTTTTCCCTGAAGGGCCCGGAGGGTGCTACGCAGAAAAGGTTCCTGGAACCTTTTTGCCTGACGGCGCGACACCTGCTGCGCCGGGGATAAACCCCGGCGCTACGGCCAAGCCGCAGGAAATCATCCCCTGCCAGAAATTGTTGCCGCGCCACTGCCGCGAAATGACACTGAAAACGGTTGACGTGTGTTATAATCGGGTTAGAATGCACGGCACGTGTTTGTGTGCGCCCGGCGTGCGCGGCGCCGGGTCTTGTGAGCGGGGCCCTGCGCGGCGGTGGCGGGGCCGGACGGGAAAAACGGTTCGGAACGGCCGATGGCACATCTTTTCGTGGCGTGCCCGAAGTGTCACGCCGCATACAAAATCCGCAAGGAACACGTCGAGGTCGAGGCGGTGTGCCCCTCGTGCGGCCATCGTTGGGTGCCCGGCGAGGCCGGCCCGGGGCCACCGGCTGAGCCGAAGGCGCAGGAGAAGCCCGCCGGCCCAGTACGGGTGCGTATGGACCGGCCGGGCAAGGCCGCGCCCGGCGCCCCGAAAAGAAAACCGCCCGCCGTCAAGCCGAAAGCCGCGCCGCGCGACACGGCTGAGCCGCCGCCAAAGGCCGCGAAACCGAGCGCTCTGGCAGCCATGGCGCAGGCGGCCAGGGACGCCAAGGGCAAAGCGGCAGCCGCCCGCGAGAAGACCGACCCACTGGTCGGGGCGCAAGTCAACGGGTTCAAGATCCAGGAACGGATCGGCAGCGGCGGGTTCGGCGTTGTCTACAAGGCGTTCGACACGAACCTGGAACGCTCGGTGGCCATCAAGATGTTGCCCCCCAAGATCGCGCAGGCAGGCCGCAGCGTGGTGGAGCGATTTCTGCGCGAGGCCCGAAGCGCCGCCAAACTCGCCCACCCGAACATCGTGACGATCCACCAGATTTGCCCCCACCGGGATACCTACTACATCGTGATGGAACTGGTGGAAGGCGGGGCGCTGCACGAGTATCTGGCGACCCGGAAGCGGTTTACGCCTGCCGAGGCCACTCGCATTATCCGGGCGGCGGCCGAAGGGCTCGGACACGCCCACAAACGCGGTATCATCCATCGTGATATCAAGCCGGGCAACATCATGATGACGGGCGACGGCCAGGTGAAGGTCAGCGATTTCGGCCTGGCCCGCGACGTGCTCCAGGGGCGCGACATCATTGGGGCCGGCCACAGCCTCGGCACGCCGCGCTACATGGCGCCCGAGCAGGCCCTCGGCGAAGAACCCACCGCCGCCAGCGACCTCTACTCACTGGCCGCCACCTACTACGCCCTGCTGACGGGGCACGCGGCCTTCGACGCGCCCAACGACCGCGAGATCATGAAGAAGCAGGTCCAGGCGCCCGTGCCGGACCCCAGGCAGCACGTGCCGGGACTCCCGGTGGCGGCCTTCCGGTTTTTCGAGACGGCGATGGCGAAGCAGCCCGAAGACCGCTACGTGACCGCCGAGGGGTTCATCGAGGCGCTCGACCGCCTGGACTTCAGCGCCGCGGGGGCCGACGCGTCGGATTCCCAGGCCCTCATCAGCCAACTCGGGGCCATTACGTCACAGGACCGGGGCGGCCATCTGGACCAGGCGCTCGGACGGGCCGTCCGCCGGGCCCAACGCCAGCGGACCCCCATGCCCGAGGGCGGCGTCGAGGACGTCCTCGGGGCCGGCGCGGGAGCCGCACGCAAGAGCGAATGGACACTCTGGCTCATCATCGGCGGCCTCCTCGCCCTGCTCATCGTGCTCGCCGTTGTGGGCGCGTTCGTGCTTTATTGGCTCCAACCGTCGGGCGAGACGCCCACCCTCCCCGGCCAGACGCCGGCGTTGCCCGGTGAGACGCCGGCCCTCCCGGGCGAGACGCCGGTCCTCCCGGGCGAGACGCCGACCCTGCCCGGCGAGACGCCGACGCTGCCCGGCGAGACGCCCAAACCGCCGCCCGAGAGCCCCCTCGACGACGTGGCGCGCGAGGTCCTCGCCGAGGTCAAGGCGTACGAAAAAGACCCTGACACGCCCGCGTATGAACTAATCCGAATGTATCAGGAAAACGTCATCAACGTGTACCCCGGCACGGAGGCGGCCAAGGAGGCCGAGGCCGCCATCAAACGCCTCCGCGAAGGCGGACGCGAGGCGGCCCCGCCCGACGCGCCGGCCGAGGCCGAGACGCCGGCCGAGGCCGAGACGCCGGCCGAAAAGGCCGATTGATCGGCGCCACGGGCGGCTTCTCCGCCAGGGCATTCCCGTTACCATCTAAAAGCAGGAGCGAGAAAGTGTTTCCGAACAGCCGTAGCGCCGGGGTTTATCCCCGGCGCGGAACCACCGTCGGCCTGACGGGCGGCCGCCCGTACGGGCGCTACGGACTTGGGTGCACGCCAACTCAGCCGCCGAATTTGGATTGACTTCATCGCTCCTGCTCAGCGGTACACGCGCGGCACGCGTTTGCCCAGCCCCGTGAGGATCTCGTAGGGGATCGTTCCGGCCAGGGCCGCCAGGGCCGCCACGCTCAACGGGCTGGCGCTCGCGGCCTCGATCAGCGTCACTTCCAGCCCGGGGCGCGCCTCGGCCACGTCCGTCAGGTCCACCATCGTCGCGTCCATGCAGACCGTGCCGGCAACCGGCACGAGGCGCCCGGCAGCGCGGGCCGTCGCGCCGTCCGACACGGCCCGCGGGTAGCCGTCGGCGTACCCGATGGGCAGGACGCCGATGACCGATTCGCGCCGGGCCCGCCACCGGTGCCCGTAACTGACGCCTTCGCCGGTCCGCACGCGCTTCAGGCAGGCAACGCGGGTCTTCAGGGCCAGCGCCGGTCGAAGCGGCACCCCCTCGGCCGCCTTGCCCGGTACGGGTCCGTATGGACAGGGATGGATGCCGTACAGGGCCAGGCCGGGGCGGACCATCGCGAAGTGCGATTCCGGCAGCGTCAGCAGGGCCGACGAGTTGGCCGCGTGGACCAGCGGCGGCCGGACTCCCACGCCGCGCATCGCATCGAGGGCGGCCGCAAAGCGCGCGAGTTGCTCCGAGGAGGTCTTGTCGGCGTCGCGGTCGGCGCACGCAAAATGGGTGTAGGCGCCCTCGAGGGTCAGGTGTTCCATGCGTCCGATGGCGGCGGCCGCTTCGGCGGCCTCTTCGGCACGGACGCCCAGGCGGTTCATCCCGGTGTCGATCTTCAGGTGCACCGCGACGGTGCAGTTCAGTTCGGCGGCGCGGGCTTCGACTTCGGCGGCGGAGGCGGGTCCGTCCACGGTGGGGATGAGGTCGAACTCCAGCGCGCCGGCGACGTCGTCGGCCGGCAGGAGGCTCATGACGAGGATCGGCGTCTCCACCCCTTCGCTGCGCAGTTCCACGCCCTCCTCCACGAGGGCAACGCCGAGCATGTCGATCCCGGCGGCCGCCAGCGTCCGGGCCACCTCGACCGCCCCGTGGCCGTAGGCGTTGGCCTTGACGACGCCCAGGATCTTGACGCCCGGCGCCACGCGCTCGCGGAGCGTCCGCAGGTTGTCGCGGATGGCCGCAAGGTCGACTTCGGCGTAGGTGGGTCGCGGCATAACGTTCTCTCAGCGGCGCGCGACCCTCTTCTATCGCGCCGCCTGATCCGGGTCAAGCGGCTGGGTCGGCGCCTGAATCATCCCGTGGGCTGCGGCAGGTCAGGCGAGGATGGATTGGCGGGGCCTTGCGGCGAGAGGACAGGCACCATCTGGAATTGCTTTATGAAAGCCTTGCCCAGGTGATTCTCAATGATCTTCACCGCAGGCGTTGCGCCGAAGGTGTGCGTGGTTGCGTGGAAAACAGACAGGAACAGGTCTTGTGCGGTCTGATCGTCTTCAAGGGGCTCGATCTTCAGTCCCTTCTCCGCCAGCACATCGCGAGGGATATGCCGGCCGTGGGTTCTCCAGCGCCGGTGGTTGGCCAGCCACTTGGCTATCCGTCGCGCCTTGGCTCTCGGGTCGCGCTCGCCCAGGAACATGTAGCGCGCCAGCCAATCTCGCACGAGTTTCTCCGACAGTTTCAGGGCATGCTGGCACACGACCAGCAGATCCGGGCCGTACTGCTCGAGCATGGGGAGCCACGCCGCCAGTTTCTTCGGGTCTTCGCACTCCTTCTTGGCCTGCTCAAACTGGTCCAGTATGGCCTGGGCTGGAACCATCCTTTGGCCCAGTTTCGTGTTGACGGTCACCTGTGGGTCTATCGGACCGAGGAAGGAATGCTTGCCGAGGACGATCGAGTCGGCCGCGCAAGCGATCATTGTGGCCGCAGACATGGCCAGTTGTGGCACGATGACGCGGATATGTTCGAACTTGGAGCGCGGGTATGTAACCAGCGACTCCGCTGCTGTCAGAGATCCGCCGGGACTGTGCAAGATCAAGTCAAGGTTCGGCCCCGTAAGGCCGTGAACGACCTCCATGATGCCTTGGAGGTCCTCGTCTATGATGCTGACGAGCCGCTCGTCCTGAGGCCCGGGCTGGGTCCATTTCGCGGCGTATAGGATTACGTCACGACCAGTGTGTTCATGGGCGGCAATGATGTACTTGCGTCGGATTCCGTCGAACTCTGGAGGGTTGCCGTCCGCGCAGGAATCCTGCAGCTCGCTGAGGATGCCGCTCCATGTAGGCATGGCCCGCACGTCTCCTGAACGCTACCAGCGGCTCGGCCGGGATGTGTCGGAGGCAGAGACGAGGGGCCTCCCTTGCGCCGCTTGCATGTAGGGACGGACCGCTTTCTCGACGGCCCGGTACTGGCGATAGACCTCCACGACCGCCTCTACACCCGGCTGGGCCCTAGCCCGCTCGGCCAAGGTCCGGCTGCCTGACCTCTGCCTCTTCGAACTCACGGCGCTTTTCGTGTCCACTTGCTCTCTCCTTCAGGGGCATCAGATAGTATATCTCAGGACATGCGTCAAGGCAAATCGCAAAGTGCTGGACTGGTGGTCTTATCGGCTGACGCCTCGGGCTAGATTACGGATTCTTCGGGTGGTTGTCCTGATCCGGAACGCTTGAGCTGCGGGCCAGCAGGTCCCTGAGTTCGGTCATCCGCAGCAGCCAGGCGGCGGCGAGGTAGGTGCCGGCGCCGGCCACGACGCCGAAGACCAACTGGACGATCGCCGCCGTTCGCCCCGCCAGCCCCAGGGCGGGCGCGGCCCAGTAGACGCCTGCCGCCGTCGCACCGGCCATCACGCCGGTCGCCACCACCGTCCGCCCGGCGGTCGAGGCGAGCCGCCGCCACTCCAGGTGCGCCAGTCGCCGGCTCAGGACGGCGGCGAGGACGGCGAACTGAACCACGGCCGAGATGACGGTCGCCAGCGCCAGCCCCATCTCGGCCAGCGGCCAGATCAGCACCAGGTTCAGCCCGAAGTTCATGACCGCCGCCACCAGCGCCACGCGAAGCGGCGTCCGCGTATCCTGGCCGGCGTAGAAGACACGGATCAGGATATGGTTGATCGAATACGCCCAGATGCCCAGCGCATAGACGCGGGTGACCCACGCGGCCCGCTCAAGCGCGTGCGGGTCGGCGGCGAAGCGGCCGTGCTCGAGCCACAGCCGCAGCAGCGGCTCGCACACCAGCACCAGGCCGAAGGCGGCGGGAATCGTGATGAACACCGTCAGCCGCAGCCCCTGCGACGCCACCCGTCCCATGCCCGCCAGGTCTTTGCGATGGGCGTAGCGGCTGAGTTCCGGAAAGATGACCGTCGCCATCGCGATGGCGAACACGCCCAGCGGGAAGTTGTACAGACGCTGGCCGAAGTACAGCACCGACGCCGCCCCCGTCTCCATCGGGTAGGCCACCTCGCGGCCGGCGATCTGGAACGTCTCTTTCCCCACCTCGTACGGGCTGAAGAGGTTCGCCACGGCCGAGTCCATGAAGGTGTTGATCTGGACGATGCCGATGGCCAGGACCATCGGCCCCATCAGGCGCAGCACCCGCCGAAGCCCCTCGTGCCGCAGGTCCCACACCGGGAAGAACCGCAGACCCTTCTTCGCCAGCGCCGGCACCTGGATGAGAACCTGCACCACCCCGGCCGCCACGATGGTGCCGGCGATGATATAGACCTGCGTCACCGCGTCGTCGGCCGCCGCCAGCGCCGCCGCCACCGCACCGCCGATGATGAACAGGTTCAGCAGGATCGGCGCCAGGGCGGGCATCACGAAGTGGCGGCAGCAGTTCAGCGCCGCCTGGAGCAGCGCCACCAGGCAGATCGTCAGCGCGAACGGAAACATCACGGCCGCCAGACCAAAAATCAGGTGCCACTTCGCCAGACCCTCGGTAGAATGCCGAAGCACGAGCAAGGCGCCCTCGACCACGAGCGTCACGGCTGCCAGGCTCGCCACGAGCAGAACGATCATCAGGCTCATGAAACGGTTGGCGGCTTTGCGGTCGCCGGACTCCAGGTACTGCGTGAAGACCGGGACGAACGCCGCGCTCAGCGCCCCCTCGCCGAACAGCCGCCTCAGCAGGTTCGGCATCATGAAGGCCATGCTGTAGGCGTCCATGGTCTGGCCGGCGCCGACGACGTGGGCCAGGGCGGCGTCGCGCAGGAAGCCCATGATGCGCGACAGGAGCGTCAGGCCGCTGACCGTCCGGAAATGTTTCAGGAACGAGGCCATCGGGGCGGCGGGTCCTCCGGATCACGTTCGCTGGGGCCGGGCCGCAGGCGCGAGAGAAACGCCGACCCCGACATGGCCGGACACCGTACCTTAGCCGTTTCGGGCCGCCTTGTCAACGCGCACCGCGCGAGGGAGAGCGGATGGGTCTTTCCGAACGCCATTATCCGGTGCTGGTGACCGGGGCCGCCGGCCTGCTGGGCCATGCCCTCGGACCGCGCCTGGCCCGGGCTGCGCCGAGCCCCGACGCGCTGCACCTGACGGACCTTGCCCAACTCGACGTGACCGACGCGCCCGCCGTGGCCGACGCCATGCGTACCATCCGGCCGCACACCGTCTTTCACCTGGCCGCCTGGACCGACGTGGACGGGGCGGAGAGCCGGCCGGCGGATGCCCGGCGCCTGAACGTCGAGGCGGCCGAGACGGTGGCCCGCGCTGCCGCCGGCGCCGGCGCCCTCGTCGTCCACATGAGCACCGACTTCATCTTCGACGGCACCAAGCCGGGCGTCTACGTCGAGGACGACCCGCCCAGCCCCCAGGGCGTCTACGCGCGGACCAAGGCCGAAGCCGAGACCCGCGTCCGCGCCGCCGCCCCGGAGCACCACCTCGTGGTTCGCACGGCGTGGCTGTACGGCGCGGGCAGCGCCGGCTTCATCGACGCCATTCTTGCGCGGGCCCGGGCAGGCGAGCCGCTTCGCGCCGTCACCGACCAGGTAGGCTGCCCGACGTGGAGCGAGGACCTGGCCGAGGCGCTCCTGGCGATGGTCGAGGCCGGCGCGCGCGGCACGCTGCACGCGTGCGGTGCGGGCGAGGCGTCGCGGTGGGACATGGCGGTCGAGGCGCTCCGTGCCGCGGGGCTCGACGCGACGCCCGAGCGCATCACCACGTCCTCCATGCCCCGCCCCGCCCGCCGCCCCGCCCGCGCGGTCCTTTCCACCGCCCGCCTCGCCGCGACGGTCGGCTTCCGCTTCCCCCCGTGGCAGGAGAGCGTGCGCAGGTACGTGGAGTCGATGGGCGAGTGAGCGGCCGGCGGGGCTGTTGGACAGAAGGTGTGCCACGGCCCGTACGGGCCGTGCGTTTTTCAGTCCGTGTGCCACGGCCGGTCTTGCCCGGCCGTGCGTTTTCAGATACGCGGGGGGCGGCTTGGGCGCGGCCCGGAGGTCGCGCTCCGTGCCCGTATAGCCGCCGGGGTAGCAGGCCGGCGCGGTCGAGGTACCAGAGGGCGCCCGAGTCCGAAACGTCGGAAGACGTGCCGGCAGGTCTCTCCAGTACGGACGCGTACGCGGAAGCATCCGTCCGATCGCTCATTCCGTGCCTCGCGCCGTCGCCAAAGCGGCTATGGCGCGTCGGCGACCGATGCCTGAGTGCACGGCAACTCTACCATCATCGGGTGTGACATAATCGCTGTGGCGCGGCATGTTCTGGAAAACGTGCTTGACACAACGGCGGCGAGGGCGGCATGTTGCACCCTAAGATTAAGTTTGGATGTTCCACGCTGGGCGCGCCCGCCCGGCTTGCAGAGCATCCGAGGCCCCCAAAGGGCCTGAACGGTTACCTTTTGAGGAGGATTCACAATGGGGAGCACAACTTCTGCTAAATCCGGCTGTCCCTTTACGGTGAATCGTCGGCGTTTCTTGGCCAGCGCCGGCGCTCTGGCGGTGGCTACGGAGACCGGCCTGCTCAACTTCGCCTCGTCGTTGTTCGGCGAGGAAGCCAAGCCGGCTAAAAAACCCGCGGTCAAGTTGGTGTTCCTGGGGCCGGATACCGAGCGGTACTGGATGGGTTGGCCGGGCACCGCTTACGACATCAAGGCCCGTCAGGCCGACTACAGGAAAACACTCAGCCACGCCGCTAAGGATCTTGGTGTCAATCTGCAAGTTGAAGCCGCCCCAATCGCCGATATGGCCGGCGTAGACAGGCTGGTGGAGCAATGCAAGCAGTCGCCGCCGGACGGCATTATCCTCACCGTGATGGGACTGCACCCCAACTACTGGCCGCACGCCCAAAAGTTCGTCGCCCAGCGGGGTGACATTCCCACGATTGTGTTCAGCCCGATGGGAACTTCGTTCCTGCACCACATCAAATCAATCAATGCAATGCCCAAGGTTTCGAAAATGTTCGTAGCCAGCACGCAGGATATCGGGTGGCTGGCATTCGGTCTGCGGATGCTCAGCACGATCTGGCAGATGAAGAACACGCGTATCTGCATCGTCCGAGGCAACCAGACCGAGGACTACCCACTCGACGTAATCGGTACCACGCTACACTACGTCCCGCGCAATCGCTTCGCGGAGGAGTTCAAGAAAGTTCAACAGAGCGATGAAGTGCGAGCCATGGCTGACTACTACATCAAGCAAGCCAAGAAGATCGTCGAGCCGACTGAACAGGACATCCTCGAGGCTGCGAAAACCTATGTCGTCTGTCGTCGCCTTATGGCCGCCGAGCAGTGCCAGGGCATTGCGGTGGATTGCTTGCCCTTGGTGTCTAGCCGGCGGGTCCCGCCACCCTGCCTCGCTTTCTCCCGCCTTCGCGATGAAGGCATCGTCGCCTCCTGCCAGGCTGACTGGCCTGCTGCCATCTCTTCGCGGCTCACACACCTCCTGTTGGATCGGCCTGGCTTCATGCAAAACATATGTGTTAACACCGCCAATAACACCTTGATGGGCTCTCACTGCACATGCGCTACCAAGATGGCTGGCTTTGATAAGCCCCCCGAGCCTTTTATCCTCCGCAGCCACGCCGAGTCCGACCTCGGGGTCGCCACCCAGGTTCTCTGGCCGATTGGCCAAAAAATCACCATTATGAAGTTCATGGATCGTCCGAGGGAAGAAAAACCGCGGTCGGCGGGATCGGCTGCCTCATCAATCGTTCTCGGCTCGGGTCGCGTGCTCAGCAACATCGACACCCCGCCATCGGGCGGCTGCCGCACTGCGCTCGAGGTAGAGGTGGATGATATAGAGAACATGCTCAACTTAAAGGCGCTGCATCACCAATTATTTATATATGGGGATCACGTACGTCGGCTCAAAGCGTACGCCCAGTTGGCCGGCATCAAGGTCGAGCCTATTTGACCGCCCGTGGTATCGGCAGAGAAGGGTCAAGGGGCTTCCCCATGTGAGCACTGTGGATCCGACACCTATGAGGATGTCGTCAAAGCGGCGCTCTGGGGCGGCGGAGGACTGGTTGCTATAGAGGATATCCCTGCGCGGGTCTGTGAAGGGTGCGGGGAACCGTTCTACGACCAACAAACCACCCGGAAAATCAAGAAGCTGATACTCAAGTTGACTGACTTTTCCTCGTGTCTGAGATTGCCTTACTGCACGCTTGCCGGCGAGTTCCGGCAACACCCATAACCGCCCTCGTGTCAAGGGCGATCTTGCCCCGCCCTTGTTTCACCGGGCACGTATGGGGAAGGTGAGGCCACGGAGTCGTTGGTTGTTGTGGTTGTTGGTGTTGTCGTTTCCCTGGTGCTCGTCGTCCTCGTTGCTGTTCGATGCTGCGGCATCGCGTGCCTTCCAGACACCCATTGGCACGATCGATTGCGGATTTCGGAATGCGGATTGAACGGCGGGGAATCGCAGAGCACGCCGAGAGCGCCGAGATAAGACGCGTGTTTCCCTGGCAACGGACCTTTGCGTCCTTCGCGCCCTTTGCGGTTCATGCACCTCCGGGGCCGGCCGCGTCTCGTACGACGCCCGCGGCAACATGACAGGTGTCCCCAAGCCGAGCGACTTGACGGCCACCTACACCGCGACGTATGATGCGTGGAACCGGCTGGTCGAAGTCAAGAGCGGGGCGAACGTGGTCCTGAAGTGCGAATACGACGGCCTGAACCGCCGCACGAAGAAGTGCATCAACACCGGCGAGGACCAGGTCTGCGATGAGTTCCGCCACTTCTTCTACAACTCAGGCTGGCAGATCCTGGAGACGCGCCTCTCGGAGAGCGAGAACACGGCGCCGGACGGCCTTCAGCCGGAGTACCAGTACGTGTGGAGCCTGCGTTACATCGACGCGCCGGTCCTTCGGGACGAGAACACGGACGAGGACGACCTCTGCGACGACGAGCGGCTCTACTACCTGACGGATGCGAACATGAACGTCACCTGCCTCACTGACACCGGCGGCGATGCGGTCGAACGCTACGTCTATGATCCGTACGGCAACGTCACGGTTTACAACAGCGACTGGTCGGCCACTGTCGCGTGGGCCGCCTCGAAGAAGAACAACATCCGCTACTGCGGCTACTACTTCGACAACGAGACCGGCCTCTACAGTGTGCGCAACCGCACGCTCCATCCCTACCTCGGATGGCTCCAGCGCGATCCGACCGGGCAGTATGCTGACGGAGCGAATCTGTACGAATACGTGAGCTCAAATCCCCTTGGGTATGCGGACCCGTTTGGCGCGCAGAAGGAGCCCGTCAAACAGATCACATTCACCGTAACGCGTGCTGGCGGAACCTACGCTACGCTGGGGACGTTCACAATGAAGACAGACGGGATTTCTGATTTGTCAGGCTTCACTCTGGAGTTAAGAAAAGGCAAGTACGATATAGGAATCGGAAAGGGAGCCAAAGAATACCCTATACCTCAGGGAACATATGAGGCCGAGCCCGCACCCAGAGCAAAAGGCGGGCAGTGGGGTCTCCTCCTGAAAGACGTGCCCAACTTCGATGGAATATTGGTCCACGTGGGCAACTGGCCCTGGGACACATGGGGCTGTATTTTGGTCGGCACAAGTCAGGTTCCCAATATGAAGTTCACGATCGGCCAGATGACATCGAAGCATCAGAAGAAATGGGGCTTCTACCGCGACCTGGGATTTCTCAAGGAAACCAAAGCCGAAGCTCCTCAAGAGGGAATAACGGACTTCATCGGCGGAAGCAACGCGGCTTTGATAAAGATGAAGAAGCACTATGACGCTGCTGTGAAGAAGCACGGCGGAGTCAAGTGTGTTACCATAGTCGTAATTGTCAAAGCCGTCAAAGCCGTCGGATAGGTCCACGACACAGACAAGTCGAGGTGAATGGCAGCAGGGGACAATCGCTGGAGGAAGCACACAATGAGGCGAGCCATGTGCGTTTTCTTGTGGGCGGCTCTTGCAGTATTCCTGCTTGCGGGTATCGCCATGTGGGTACGCAGCGAGTTAATCGCCTACGACTTGGTGTGGTTATGGACGCGGACCGACTGCAGATGGATGCTCAACTCACACCGTGGAATGCTGTTTCTGTACTGCGAGTCCACAGAGGGTGGAGATTCGGAAGCCACCGGTGGTGCCTGGTGCCTAGAGCACGACCGTTTAGGATACTGGTCCCTGCCCGTCGGTTCCACGATAGTTCAGTGGGACGACCCTGGGTTCGAGCATTCCCTTGCGGGGGTGACGTGGGGCGATTATACCTTTCTTGCTGATGCGCCGACGCGTCACACGGGGATTGGCATTCCCTATTGGATGCTCTTGCTCCTTCTCTCTGTGGGTTCCTTCTCCTACTTGGCGATTCGTAGCATCGCCCGAACGAGTCGACTCTCACGGACACCGGAATCGTTTCCTTGAGAGCATTGGCGGACCTCTGAAGTGATCCATCCGTGAAGGACAAGAGCAAGCGAATTCCTCCTCTCTCGTTCAAGGGACAATACCAACAGCGACGGAGACCACGATGCGGGGGAAACCGTGATCGCCCGCTACGAGTACGACGGCTTGGGCCGCCGCACCAAGAAGCACCTCAACACCGGTGTGGACCAGGTCTACGACGAGTTCCGCCACTTCTTCTACAACTCAGGCTGGCAGATCCTGGAGACGCGCCTCTCGGAGAGCGAGAACACGGCGCCGGACAGCCTTCAGCCGGAATACCAGTACGTGTGGTCCTTACGTTACATCGACGCGCCGGTCCTTCGGGACGAGAACACCGACGCCGATGACCTCTGTGACGACGGGACAAACCTGGGGACGGTACCCATGTTTTTCACTTGCATGGGGGGGCTTGGTGAGTTCCGCTGACGCGCGACGTAATTCGCCGGCGACCGGGGCAGTTCCGGGGACATCCATCTATGAGCAAGTCCCTGCCGGAGTCGGAAGCGGGCCGACTCCGCCATAGTCCCGATGTTCGGGACGGCGGCTGGATTCTGAAGCGGATTTCTTCCAGCCGTCTGTTCGTTGTCGCCGCTTGGGACGCACCAGATTACGATATTCGCCCCGGCCCTGAAGGCTGTTCTCTCTGGTGCTCGTCGTTCTCGTTGCTGTTCGGTGCTGCGGCATCGCGTGCCTTGCAGACACCCATAACCTCCCTCGTGTCAAGGGGGCGAATTCACGGCCCAAGACCACCCATAGCGACGCCAAGCCCTTGAGCCTGAACGGCTCCCCGCCATTGCCGTCCGCTGCCTGTCCGCCAGCCTGTTATTCGTTGCTTTTCAATCCGCACTCCGAAATCCGCAATCCGCAATTGGCTTTACCCCCGTTCCCCGCCGCAGGCGGGCCTTTGGCATTTGGCATTTGGCATTCGGCATTCGGCATTGCAAGCACCCGCTCCCTTGCGGTCGCGGCTCGGAACGGGCCGTTGCCGTTTGTCGTTCAATCCGAAATCCGCACTCCGCAATTGCTTTCTTCCCCATTCCCCATTCCCTATTCCCTGTTCCCTGTTTTCTCGCCGATTGTTAGAACTCTAACTAAATTCGGGCCGTTCTCGAAACTTGTTAGAACTCTAACAACTTTTCGGCCTCTGCGGCGGCTGGTCCGGCCTGCCATTTTGGCATGGTGACTTACATCAATTTTGCCCCCTCAAAAACCCCTCAAAAACCGAACAAAACGGAACAAAAACGGACAAAAACGGACACATAAATCGCAAAAACGGACCCAAAACCAGCGCGTTTTGCCTTACCTATCTTAACATTCGACCCCCAAATCGCCCCTTACGGCCCAGAATCAAGGGTCAGAGCCAAAAAAAACGCGCATTTGGGTGTTTCGGCAAGGGGAAAATTGACGTAAGTCTTATGCAGCGGGCGGCATGTTACGGCCGTCAAGCCCACGGCTCCACATGATGCGGCGCTAGAACAGCAGCGAAATGACGTAGAAGACCAGGGCCAGGGCGAGCATGCCGAGGCTGACCGAGACGAAAAAGTGCAGCGCCTGGTAGGCGATCTTCTTCGGGCCGTCGAACTTCGTCGCCTTGTACACGACCGCCACGACCGCGCACAGGGGGTAGTACAGCCACAACGGGTTCGACAGGACGAACAGGTGCGAGAAGAAGCCGTAGGCGACATCCCACATCACGCGCCCTCCTGTTGCTCTTCGGACCGGCCCGGATACGCCAGCCGCGTGTAGGCGTCCATCATGACCAGCAGGTTCAGAAAACCCGCCACGGCGGTGTAGAGGGTGCCCATTTCGTGGAGCGGGTCGGCCCAGTCGGCGTTGCTGTCGTTCGGCCCCGCCAGGTACTGCGAGATGGGCGTCAGGGCGATGGCCGGTCCACCCGCGCAAACCTGGGCGGCGTACCAGAGACGGTTCGGCAGGATGTTGGTTCCCTTGCCGATCACCAGCCCCGCCACCACCAGGGCCGTGATGAGCGAGAAGAACAGGACCGCCTTGCCCCATCGGCCGGCGTAGGCGTGACCGGCCCCGGGCAGGACCCATCCGAGGACGAGGGCGGCGAAGGGGCTGCGGTCCTTCTCGCTCGGTGCCGTCACGGGAGTCTCCTCGGTTCGCGGAAGAAGCGAGCGGCGTCGGACGATGGCGTCTGTTGCGTTAGAGGCGCCCTGCGGCCGACGTGCCAGTTGAAGAAACGGTTGTTATCGTCCTTCTTGACGGCCTCCTTCGGCTTGCGTGGCCTCTTGGGCTTGGCGTGTTCTTTGGGCTCATCGGCCTGTTTTTTTGTTTCGGTCTTTCGGTCGTTCTCTTTGCCGGCGGTCTCTTTGGCCTTTTTCGCTGCGGCAGCCTTCTTGGCCTGCTCGGCCTTGCGCTTCTGTTCGAGTCGTTCGGCGTAAGCCGGTGTCATGGCCTCTTTGCCCTTCACGGCCTCGGTGGGCGGCTCCTGGGCCGAGGGCTCCGCGGGTTGCTCCCCGAGGACGATCGGGGCGATCTTCGCCTTGACGTACATGGGGTTGGTTGCGCCGAGGTGATTGCCGAGGTGCCCCAGGACCACGTCGCCGGGCCACCAGGAGATCTCCACGAGTTTCTCCTTGTAGAGGGCCTTGGTTTCCTCGGAGGCGCCGTCGGGCGGGCTGAAGCCGACCAACCCTCCGGCGAGGCCACCCCCGCGGTCCACCGTGCCGGCCAACGTCACGCCGAGGCTCAAGACCGTGTCGGCCACACTGTTGAAACTGTACAGGCGGTCGGAGACCTTTCCGAGCGCCCGCGTCAGGTCGTACTTGGTGTCGAGGCTGGAAGAGACGAGGACGGCACCGGTGGCCTCGCATCCCTCGGCCAGGTCTTCAAGTGCCCAGACCACCAGTCCCGTCCCGGCGGAAACGCCAATCAGATGGACGTCCCGCCCGGGGTGCGACCGTATGTAGCCCTCGATGCGCCGGGCGAGCCGGCGGGCCTTTCGGTGATTGGCCTCGACGTCGGTCTGGTCTGCCAGGACGCCGCCCGCCGACCACTCGAAGACCTCGATGGCGCGCCGGACGCCGCCTGCGTTGAGTCCCTCGCGGACGCGGTCGGTCTCGCCCATCATGCCGCCCGCGCCGCTCAGGCAGACCACGAGGCCCTCCGTGTAGCGGTCATCGGCCGTGTAATTGACGTGTGCGCATCCGGCCGCGCCGGCCACGAGGGCTGCGGCCAGGATCACCCCTCCGACGTGTCTCATGCGTCACTCCTCAATCGGGCGGCAAGGCCGCGCTGCTTGCGTCCGCTGGTTCCGTTTCGGGCCCACGGACCACCATCGGCTGCCCGGGGTCGGTCTGGCCAATCAGAATCGGCGCCAAGAAGTCGCGGGCGAACCGCGTGGTCGTCCAGCCCATGTGCCCGCCCAGATGGCCCGACTTCAGCAAGTCGATGGTCCAGGGCACCTGCCGCACCTTCAGATACTGTGTCCGGTCGGCCCGTCCGGCCGGCAGGGTGAAGCCGACGAGCCCCGCCCCGACCGAATGTTGCCGGTCCATCGTTCCGAAGACGGCGGTGCCGGCGGCCATCAGGCCGACGTCGGCCTTCGAGTACATGACGTACATTCGCCGCCGGACGGCCCGAAGCGCCGGCGACAAGTCGTAATCGGGCCCCAGCGCCGGCGCCAGCAGGATAGCCCGCTCGACGCGGCATCCTTCCGGCAGTGCTTCCAGTGCCCACACCACGACGGCCGCACCCCCCGAATGGCCGATGAGGGTCACCGGCCGGTCCGGCATGGCGGCCACGTAGGTGGCAACCAGTTGGGCGAGGTCGTTGGCGGCAGCCCGGTTGCGGGCTTCATCCACCAGGTCGCCGACAAACATGCCGCGCGGCCCTTTCGACCAGTCGTAGATGACGATGGCCGCACCGACGCCCGCGGCATCGAGGCCGCTGCGGAGCCACCGGGGTCCCCAGTTGTATCCCCCGACGCCGTCGAGGCTGACCACGAGACCGGCCCCGAGACGCTCCCTCGTGACGTACGTGCTCGGAGCCGGCGGGCAGCCGGTCGCGGTCACCAGGAGACCCAGGCCCGCCAGCGCCGCGAACCCGACCCGCAAAACGACCGGTGCCAACGCATACTCCTTTACTCAGTCGGCCAGGACGGCATGAAGAAGGCGCAGTATATCCTTCCGGCGGTGAGCGGGCAATCGAATTTCCCAAGTCTGTGCGGCGAGGGTGTAATGGGTCCAGACTAACGGGTGCCACCTCGTCGGGTGGCACGGCAGCCCGAAGGGCGGCCGTGTTGGACGCCCGGCGCACACGGCCACGCTTCGCGTTACCGTGTCACCCCCCGCAACTGAGGCGTTACGGTCGGTGCGCCAGACCCTACCCCACCACGTTACAGCCGGGTGGCATGGTCAGCCCGCAGGGTGACCATGCGCCGACGAACTCGACAACGGCCGTCTCGTGCCGTGTGACCTTGACCCGCTTGCCGTCCGAGGTCACGTTGACCGGCGCGGAGGTGCGGACGCGGGGAGGAGGAAGGCGGGAGCCGCGGGCCCCACGCGCGACCGGTCCATGCGCTGGTTAATGGATCTGAACCGGGCCAGATGTACGTACGCATGGGCCGAGGGTCTGTGTGTGTTGTCTTGACTGCCGATGGGGTCAGAGGTAAACTTCTGCTCGCGACGTGGCCGCCCTGTGGGTCTTTCTGACAAGACAAGGCTGGGTGAGTTCTCCGCCGCATCCTTTTGCTGCACTTGGCTTGAAACTCGACGTGAAGCGATAACTCATGTTCCGTTGCCTAGCACAGTATCAGATCAAAGGGAGTTGACCATGGAGTGTCCCAATTGCCGCGCGCAGTTGTCTGCTGTCACGTACGAAGGTATCGAGGTGGAGACCTGCACGGCCTGCGCCGGAGAGTGGCTGGATTCCGATGAACTCGGCAAGATTGTGAGGATCCGCCAAGAGAAGTTCAGCGAGGAGGAACGCCGTGCCATTGCGGAATCGACAAGCCTTACCGGAGTGATCCTGGCGCATGTTGACCGTGATCTTGTCTGCCCCAAATGCGGCGGCAGTACTGATGCAGTCAACTACGGCGGCGACACGGGCATTATCATCGACCGTTGTACTTCGTGTGCCGGGTTCTGGCTGGACGGGGATGAACTGGAAAAGATCCAGGCTCTCGTTGAAGGCTGGGAAGACAAACTTCCGGAAGACCTCAAGAAGTACGGCCCCCAACTGCGAGAAGTGGCCGCAAAGGTTGACCGCGAAGACGACGTGGAAATCAGCCAGCTGCCACTGATCGGGCCGTTCATCAATTCGGTGATCAACGGCATCCTCGATCTCAAATCTTAACCAGCCCTTCGTCCGACACACCATGGAGAAGCCGGCGTACGGGCTACACGGCGAGTGCCCCGTTACCAACCCATCTCCACGCGTGCCAGCGTCCATCACGCCAACCGGCCGCCAACCCCGACCCCGGGCGGACGCGGGGCGGAGGGGGAGGACGCGGTGTGAGGGAAGGCCGGGACGCAACGATGGTCACAGGTGCCCTCTGACTCACCTCCCGAACTCCTACGGTCTTTCACACGCCCGGGCGGACGCGGGGAGGAGGGAGTGTGATCACAGCCCGTTCACTCCTCCCGCCCCGACGCCTTGCGGAGTTCGGCGAGGAACTCCGGGTGGACCTCGCCCCCCAGCCGCCGGCATTCCTTCACGTCGACCCACGCCTTGTCGTAATCGCGTCGGAAGTAATAGGCGACAGCACGGTTACTGTAGGCCAGTGCGGACTCGGGATTCAGTTCGATGGCCTCCGTGTAGTCCGCGATAGCCGCGTCGTACTCACCCTTCTGGAAGTGAGCGTTGCCCCGGCTGTTGTAGGCTCTGACAAGTCTGTGGTCCAGTACAGTGGCTCTGGCCCAGTCCTCGATGGATACCTCGTACTTGTCCGTCTTGAGGTAGGCGATTCCGCGCTGGTAATAGGCGTCTGCGAGCCTGCGGTCCAGTTCGATGGCTTCGGTCCAGTCTCTGATGGCTCCATCGTAATCGCCCTTTCTGAGGCACGCGAAGCCCCGGCCGTGGAAATCTTCCGCCTGTTCGGGCTCCATCAGTTCGACGACCTTCGTGTAGTCTTCGATGGCCGCATCCCACTCACCCTTGCCAAAGTGGTCCACGCCTCGGTTGAAATGGGCCACGGCCTCCGTCTCGCCGTCTGAGGCGCAACCAGACAGGACGGCGGCACAACCCGCTGCGAGAAGAACGACCGACAAGGTCTTCGACTTAACAGCCATGCGTCCTCTCCCCGGAGAGACACGACCTCGGATCACGGTCACCGGCCGCATCCTAATCCCACCCCTCCCACGAGGCAAGGGCGAAGGGAAGGTGCGTGTGAGGGCAAGCACGCCCGGGCGGACGCCGCGCGTACGGATATCCGCTGGCCTGCATAGGGATGGGATGGTAGACTGAGGGTGGGAATGAGCGGGCGACGATGGACGATGGGGTTAGAGAGATCGGGCAACTCCTTCTCGACGCGCCATTGGAGTTCGGGTTGTGGTTCGTCGTCGTCCTCCTTGCCGTTCTACTCCATCGCCATGTGCGGCTGCGGGCGCCGAGGCTGGCCGTCTTCACGGCCCTTGCGCCTCTCACGCTTATGGTGATCGTGAGCCAGTTCGCCATCTCGGCTCTCGTGACCGCTCTCCAAGACAAACTCGACGTGTCCATTCTCTATAGCGGCAAGTCCGCGTACATAGTGGTCCCGCGCTTCGTCGGCCTCTGGATCTGCCTCTACATCTCCACGCGGCTCGCCCTGCGCTTCCAGGAACGAGGAACGATCAAGAGCACACCCCTAGCCGTCCTCGCAGGAACCGGCATCGTTTTCGTCGGTGCCACGCTGCTCACCGTTGGCGCTCTTCTGATGAAACATTACTTCTGGCTCTATGCGTAGGCCGCTGTCCTTCGTGCACCATCAACTGACGCCTGCACTCAAGGAGGGGGGCGCGGACGCCGTGTGAGGGAGGCCGGGGCGCGACGATGGTCACAGGTGGCCCTCTGCCTCGCCTCCCGAACTCCTACGGTCTCTCACACGCCCGGGCGGACACAGGGAGGAGCCCCAGCGCTGCCGCCATCCTCGGCAATCTCAACGACAACCCGCTCGCCCAGTGTCGTCCTTGATGTCACGACCCAGGTCCTGTAACCCTTCCCTTTGACACGGATGTAGAGGGCCCCTGCCTGTGGATGGCGGGCCTCGCCAAGTTCAAGACGCGCCAATGTCTTGACTCGATCCACCACCTCATGAGCCAGGTGATCCGGCGGTGGGACCAGATCGTACGGTTTCCCCTCGACGAGGTACCGGACAGTAAGCCCTCCGGCCACAGGCTCGAAGCGAATCTCCGTGGCATGATCTCTTACGGCCTGAGCGAGTATGGCGTCTACGTATTGAAGCACCTTCGAGTGGCCTTTCACATCCCCGGGATCGGGCCACCAAAACGGACCGTCGTGGGGGTTCGGCTCATAGTAGCCTCCGTCGCCCACGCCGTTTTCCCCTGAGTCATAGAACATATTGCCAATTGCCCTTGCCGCACGCACAGTACATGTCCCGCTCCAGCACCGCCCCCGACGTGTTCACAGGGGCGCGGGTACCTCTCGCATCCTAATCCCACCCCTCCCCCGAGGCAAGGGCGAAGGGAGGGACGTGTGAGGGTGGAGGCAAGCACGCCCGGGCGGACGCGGGGAGGAGGGAGAGGAAGGCGGGTAGACGGCTGGAAGAAATCCGCTTCAGAATCCAGCCGCAGCAGCCAAGGCCGCTATGGCGGAGGCGGCCCGCTTCCGACTCCGGCAGGGACTTGCTCATAGATGGGTATCCCCGGAACTGCCCACACCGGCCGCCGCCGAGAACCGACTCGCCTTCGCCTTCACCAAACCGCCAACCTGAGTGGCCATGGGGAAACTCCTGCCCGGGGAACGCTTGACGGTCCCCGAAGCCGTAGTAGAATCATCGCAAAGGCCCGCGATGGAGCGAGCGGCGCGAGTTCATTTGGGAAATCTCGGGACAAAGGCTTGCTCGTGGATGTGCCCGAAATTCAGGACATGACAATGCGGCCAAGAACAGGCATTACGGCTGCAGGCCTGGTGTTGTGTCTTCTTGCGATCACAGCAGTTTTCGGCAAAGATGCGGTTGCAGAGGACACCGGCCGCTTCGCAAGGCGGGTGGCGGCCCTTCGCACTGCAGTGGAAGACCTGGCGGGGACGTTTCGAGATCGGTATCCGGACGGCCCGGTGTTCCTGGCGCGGTTGGATGAGGTGGACGAAAAGGGGTTCGAAAAACTGCAGCGCCGGGCGCTGCTAGCGAATCCGATGCTCAGCGACCGGCCGCTTCTGTTCGTGGTTCGTCATCCCGACCGCAAAGGCACGCACGAATACCTGGGAGCACATACCTTCAGAGGTAACGGGAGCGCATTGAAACTGCTCGACCTCAAGACGGGCAAGACAACAACGCTTGTTGAAAACCCGGACGGCGTCATCAGGAGTCCGTGCGTCCATTTTGACGGTAAGCGGATTGTCTTCTCCATGAACAGGAAGGGTAATTTTCACATCTTCGAGGTCAACACGGCTCCCGCGGCGGCATCCGAATCAGGAGACTACCCGGTCAAACAACTGACCAGTGCGCCGGATGTCAGCGACGTGGACCCGATCTACCTGCCCGACGGCAGTATTGTCTTTGCGTCCTCGCGGCAGCTCAAGTGGGTTCCCTGCGATACGATGATCGTGCCCCAGTTGTTTCGCATGACCGGCGGCGGCGCGAACATTCATCAGATTACGCGCAGCCTGGTGCATGAAAACCAGGTGTCGCTGATGCCGGACGGCCGCATCCTTTACAGTCGCTGGGATTACGTGGACCGCAACTTCGCCGACGGTCACGGGTTCTGGGTGACCAACCCCGACGGCACCAATCAGGCCATCATCTGGGGCAACAACACGGCTCATCCGTCGGCAGGCTGGAACGCCAGGGTCATCCCGGGAACCGGGCGGCTGCTCTGCATTCTCGGCACGCATCACGGGTCCCTGGGAGGCGCACTGGCCGTACTCGATCCAAGCAAGGCCATCGATGGCTATGAATCGATCGTCCGAACATGGCCGGGAGGCGTGAAAGACCGGTTCCGCAACCTGGAGCCGCTGGACATGGAGAAAGAGAAGAAGAGGCATAAGGGGGCATGGGTATGGAAGGCCTACCATTACTGGCCGGAACCCGCGTTGAACCTTGTGAAAGAGGACCCTAACCTTCGCTTACACCGATGGCAAGATACCCAGAGCGACGTGAAGCCGTGGTACGACACACCGTGGCCGCTCAGTGAGCCCAGGACGCAGCGTGGCGCCGGAAAGTATTTTCTTTGTGCCCGCGCTCCTCATCGCGGCAAGGGAGCGCGCATCTGGCTCGTCGATGTTTTTGGCAACGAGGTGGAGGTGCACGGCGAGGGCCCCGGCTGCTACAGCCCGATGCCGTTGGCGCCGAGCCGCAGGCCGATAGCCATGGCGCCTCGCCGTGACTACGGCAACGGTGACGGATATTTCTACGTCCAGGACGTCTACGTGGGGACACACATGAAGGGGGTCAAGCGGGGGGCCGTCAAGCATCTCCGTGTCATCGAAGTGCCCGACAAGACGGGGCTGTCCCGCGGCTGGTGGAACTGCCTGGGCGGCCAGCAGCCGGCGGTGAACTGGTCGGATCTCAATACCAAGCGGATACTGGGCACGGTTCCCGTCGCCGAGGACGGCAGCGCCTACTTTGCCGTGCCGTCCGATCGCTTCGTCTACTTCCAACTCCTGGATAAGGACGGCATGATGATTCAGAGCGTGCGCAGCGGCACGTCGGTCCATTCGGGAGAGACCCTGGGGTGCGTGGGGTGCCACGAGTCACGCCTGACGGCAGCCAATCCTTCTTTCGGCCGAACGTCCCTGCCAAGAAGCATGCGGCGCAAGCCGAGCATCCTCCAACCGTGGTACGGTCCGACGCGCCGATACAGTTACGTGAAAGAGGTCCAGCCGGTGTTGGACAAGCACTGCCTCAAGTGTCATGATTTCGGAAAGAAAGGCGCCAAGAAGGTGATCCTGTCCGGTGACCGGACCCTGACCTTCAATTTCTCCTACGCGGAACTGTGGTACAAGGGGTACGTGGGTGCGATTGGCGCCGGCCCTGCGGGTCACCTTCCCGCCTACAGTTGGGGCTCGCATGCCAGCAAACTGATCACCCATTTGCGCAAGGGGCACGAGAAGGTCTCGCTCAGTCGCGAGGACCTCGATCGACTCATCACCTGGGTCGACCTCAACGGCCCCTATTATCCGACCACCTGCAGCACCGACGGCGGGGGGGGACGCAGTGATCTGAACGTGAAGAAGATTCTCGCCCTGGCCAGGTTGCGGGAAGTGGATGTCTTCAGCAACGAGTTCTTTAAGGGACCGATGGTCAATCTCGATCGACCGGAACTGAGTCCCTGTCTTTCGAGAGTCGAGAAGGACTCCCCGCGTTACAACAAGTTGCTGGAAGCCATCCGTGAGGGGAAGAAACGCCTGCAAGACAGGCCGCGGGGCGACGTCATGGACGGTTTTGTCCCTCACGACCGGGATCTTCGCAGGCTTGCGCATCGCAAGAAATACAGCGAGTACGAGCGCCGAGTACGCCAGGCCATGCGCGAGGGCCGCGAACTGCACGACTCTGATCTGGTGCAAGGCTCAATAAAAGTCAAGTAAGATGCGGGAGAGGTATGAAAGTGAAACATCGTTGACGCATTGCTGTAGCCCTCAGAAACCAGGTGGGTGGCAACTCGGCCTTGCCGGTTCACTCATCCTGTAGCCTTCGGCGTTTCGAGTGCAGGATGAGTTGCCGGAGGTCCTCGGGCGTCTTCGCCCGGCGCCACCTGCGGTCGAAATGCGGATCTTGCGCGATCTCCGCCACGGCCGCCAGGGCACGCAGATGGTAGTTGCGCTCGTCGGCCGAACCGATGAGGACAAATACGGCGTGCACGGGGGCGGCATCGGGCAGGAACGCAGTGCCCTCGCGAACTCGCGCCAGCAGGATGTCGAAGCGCCCCGTGCCTTCCACCACGATGTGCGGGATGGCCAGGCCGGGACGGATCACGGTCGAGGAGAGTTCTTCCCGCTCGCCGAGCAGTCGCAGGACCTCGGCGGGCGGCATGTCCAGACGCCGGGCGAGTTTCTCGGCAACCGCTCGAAAGAGGTCGTCTCTGGAGACGGCGCCTTCCCCATACAGGCCCGTACCGGGCAGGTCGAGGACGACGCACTCGCCCACGAGGCGGTCGAATCGGTCCTCAATGCCGCCGTCGCGGTCGTGGATGATCTCGGCCAGTTCCGCCTCGAGGTCGTGGCCCGCAAACGTGCGCGAGGCGATCCGCTGGGCCAGGTGTGTCAGCGCCGACTCACGCGCCACACGCGTCTTGGCGTACAGCGCGTACCACACCACGCCGCAACCCAGAATGGCGCCGGCCACCAGCAGCGGCAGGCTGCCGAGTTCGATCAGCAGGAACACGTACGCCGCGATCCCCGCCGCGTGCAGCCACGGATAAAGCGGCGAGCGGAACTTCGGCTGGTACGTCGCCACGCGGCTCTCGCGCAGCAGAATGAGCGCCACGATGCCGAACCCGAACAACAGAATCTTCATCGCCGAGGCCGACTTGATGAACAGCGTGAGGTCCATGAACAACGAGCCGCCAATCAACGCCGACGTGAACAGAATCGCGTAATGGGGCGTACCCCGCCACGCGCCGACGCGCGGCCGGGAGGTCAGGCCCTCGAGCAGCGGCCAATCGACGGCCTTGATCTCGGCCGCCCCGTGCGGATGGTACCCGACGGCGGCATACAGCATCGGCTCGCGTTCGGCCATTTCGACGACGCGCGGGTTCTCGGCCGGGTTGGTGCCGACGCTGATGATGGCGTCGAGCGACGCGGCGCGGGCCCGCTCCAGGACGCCGAGCAGGTCGGCGGCGAGACGGGCGACGTGCACGTGGGCGTGGGTGTCGATGGCGGTTTCGGGCATGGGTGAAAGCAGTCCCAAGTCCAAGGTCCAAAGTCCAAAGTCAACGGCAAACAGCAACCGTCATCGGGCGCGGCGGGTCTCTGCACCCGCCGCGGCCAGTCGCGTCAAGAGCGCGGTGGTTGCGGAGAACCACCGCGCACGACTTGCCTAGGTCCCCTAGGTCAGTTTCCCTGTGGCGTCGAAGGCGGCCGGGTAGTGGCGGATATCGGCCTTGCCGCGCCGGTCGCCCGCGAAGCGAACCGTGATGACGTCGAAGCGTACCGGCCGGTCGGCTGCCCGCCGCCTGGCGAGGAACGTCTGGGCGGCTGAGATGACGCGGCGCCGTTTGGCGAGCGTAATCGTCTCTTCGGGTTCAACGAAGGTGTCGGTGTCGGGGTTGAGGGTGCGGCTTCGGACCTCGACGAAACAGATCGTGCCGGTGCGCCTTTCGCGGGCCACGAGGTCCACCTCTCCCTGCCGGTACGTCACGTTGCGTGCGAGGATGCGGTACCCGTGTTTCTTGAGGAACCGTTCGGCGGCCCGTTCGCCCGCCTGGCCGGTCTTCTGGCGCTGGGTGCGTCTGGACGCTTTTCGACGCAGAAAGCCGAAGATGGCCGCCATAGCGCTGCCCCCGATGCCGTCGCAACGGTGCCGGAGATTCTATCCGCGGCGGGCGCGCCTGGCAAGCGGGCCTTGCCGGGTGAAGGGGGTGTGTCAAGTTTTTCTGGCGGGCCGGCGATGGCCTCTGTCACCCCGAGCGAGCGCAAAAGAGTCGAGGGGTCTCGCCGCTGGCTGTTTCGGACGGCGAGATTTCTCCGCTCGGTCGCCAAGGCGACCTCGGTCGAAATGACAGGCCCGCCCAGCCCTGGGCACAACGGCCCTGCCAGAAATCGCTGCCACCCGGTGAAGGGGGTGTGGCAGTTTTCGGTTGCATCGATTCCGGCGTGCGGGTATAGTTGCCGGCCTAGGTTGGTCGGTGGGCCCGGAAGGGTGGTCCCGACGAGCCTGCGGCAGCGAGCGGGCGTAGCTCAGTGGTAGAGCGCAACGTTGCCAACGTTGATGTCGTGGGTTCAAGTCCCATCGCCCGCTCCATGTTCGCGGCTGCATAGGCGGCTCGGCGCCGACCAGATTGGAGGGTTCGGGCGAGGCCGTTTTTTTGTTGGCATCGGCCGGAGAACAGGACATCGGCGCGCCGGCGCCGGCGTCCGGGAACCGTCCCGCAAGGAGCGCACTGTCGATGGACGTGACCGTTGAGGACGTTGCCGCCTGCAGGAAGAAACTCACGATCACCTTCCCGCGGGAAGAGATCGATCAGAAGTTCGCCGCGCGGTTCACGGAACTGGAGCGTGAGGCCCTGGTGCCGGGGTTCCGGCCGGGGCGTGCGCCGCGGCGGCTCATCGAAAAGCGGTTCCGCGACGCCGTGACCGAGGAGGTGCGGGTGAAGTTGGTGGCCGAGGGGTTCGAAAAGGCCATCGACGAGCAGCACCTCGACGTCATCGGCGAACCGGACGTGGACCCCGACAAGATCGACCTGCCCGAGGAAGGCGAGATGACCTTCTCGATCGAGTTGGAGGTGCGGCCGGCGTTCGACCTGCCCGAGGACTACTCGCAGATTCCGCTCGATGAGGTGGAGCGGCCCGAGGTGACCGACGAGTCCGTGGAGGCGGCGCTCGAGCGGCTGCGGGAGGAGCACGGCCGGCTTGAGGCCGTCGAGGAGGGCGGCGAGGTCCGGGACGACGACATCCTGACGTGCGACCTGGCCATCCAGGCCGGCGACGTCATGGTCGCCGACCGGACGAACGTCCGCCTGCCGGTGGCCCAGATCGCACTCGAGGGGATCCGCCTTGAGGACCTGCCGGAACTGTTGAAGGGCGCCAAGGCCGGCGAAACTCTGGCCGCCAAGATCACCATCGGCCAGGAGGCCGACAACGAGGACGTCCGCGGGAAGGAGGCCGAACTTCGCGTCAAGATCGGCTCCATCGCGCGGGTCGTTCTGCCCGACGATGAGGCGCTTCTGAAGGCCGCCGACTATGAGGACATGGATGCCCTGAAGGCGGCCGTGAGGCGCCAGCAGGAAGCCCAGAGCGACACCGCCGACCGCCGGGCCCGGGCGGCGGCGGTCGAAGACTGGCTCCTGAAGGCCGTCCCGTTCGATTTGCCGGAGGACCTGGCCAAGCGGCACGCCAACCGCCTCTTGCAGCGGCAACTGGTGAATCTGCAGTACCGCGGCATCCCGGCTCAAGAGATCGAGAGCCGCCTCGGAGAGATCCGCGGCGCGAGCACCGAGCAAGCCGCCCGCGACCTCCGCCTCCACTTCGTCCTCGACGCGATAGCCAAGAAGGAGGGCATCGAGGCGACCGACGCCGAGGTGGATGCTCGCGTCCGCTTCATCGCCGCCCAGTACGGCCGCAAAGAGGACCGCCTCCGCGAGGAGATGAATGCCCAGGGCACGCTCGACAGCCTGCGCGGCCAGATCCTGGAGGACAAGGTCCTGCGGATGCTCCTTGAGAAGGCGACCGCCGCCGGTGGCGAAGAGGCGGCGGCAGGTGATGCAGTGCCGGAGGAAGAGCCGTCCGGCGTGGCCGAAGACGAACCGGCCGATGCCCCCGCCGATGAGGGGACCGAGGACGCCGCCGACCTGGAGTCCACGTAAGCCCCGCTCCCGGTGCACGAAGAGCCGGCGCGGGCCGGTGGACCGAACCGCTTGGAGGAAATGAGCCAGCGATGCCATCCCAACCCAACGACCCCGACCTGGTTCGTCGTCTGGTGCGGCCGACGAGCGCCGTGATGCCGAAGTACCAGCAGCAGCGGTGGCTGACGTTGTCGGACCTGTTGCTCGAGAACCGCATCGTGTTTCTCGAGGGCATCATCGACGACGTCACGGCCAACAACATCGTGATGAAACTGCTGTATCTCCAGAGCGAGAAGCGGCGCCAGGAGATCAGCCTCTACATCAACTCGCCGGGCGGGTACGTCTCCAGCACGATGGCCATCTACGACACGATCCAGTTTCTGGACGCTCCGGTTGCGACGTACGCCATCGGCCTCGTGGCCAGCGGTGCGGCGCTGCTGCTGGCCGGCGGCGCGAAGGAGAAACGCTTCGCGCTGCCGCACGCCAAGGTTATGCTCCATCAGCCGGCGGGCGAAGTGGGCGGCCAGGCGGCCGATGTCGAGATCGCTGCCAGAGAGGTCCTGCGCGACAAGGAAAGCCTCATCCAACTGTTTGCCCAACACACCGGGCAGCCGCCAGAGAAAATCCGCGAGGAAACCGAACGCGACCGCTACTTCACGGCACAGGAAGCCAAGGAGTACGGCCTGGTGGACGAAGTGTTCGAGCACCCCACCGACGAGGAACAATCCAAACAGGGGAACTGAGCGTGCACACGCGCAATCAACTCATCCCACAGGTCATCGAGGAAACCGGCCGCGGCGAGCGGGCCTACGACATCTACTCGAGGCTCCTCAAGGACCGCATCATCTTCCTCGGCGGCGACATCGAGGACCACCGGGCCAACCTCGTTATCGCGCAACTGCTGTACCTCCAGAACGAAAACGCCGACGTCGACATCTCCATCTACATCAATTCGCCCGGCGGCATCATCACCTCCGGCATGGCCGTCTACGACACGATGCAGTTCGTCGGATGCGACGTGCGGACCTACTGCCTCGGCCAGGCATCCAGCATGGCGGCGGTGCTGCTTGCGGCCGGGACGAAGGGCAAGCGGTACGTGTTGCCGAACAGCCGCGTCCTGCTCCATCAGCCGATGGGCGGGGCGCGCGGCACGGCGACCGACATCGGCATCCAGGCCGAGGAGATCCTGCGGATGCGCGAGCGCCTGAACCAGATCCTCGCCGAGCATACGGGGCAGACCGTCGAGAAGATCGAGAAGGACCTGGACCGCGACCGCTTCATGTCCGCCGAACAAGCCGTCGAGTACGGCCTGGCCGACGAGATCATCAAGCGCCTGCCGAAGAAAGACAAGTAACTCAGCAGCGAAGTGACGGCCGGGTGGCATGGTCATCCCGTAGGGCGACCATGTTGTGACGCCGGACATGGCCGATGATGCTCTCTTGAACGATGGGTGGCATGGTCATCCCGCAGGGTGACCATGTTGCAGTCTCGGCCATGCCCGATGCGCGGGGTGGCATGCTTTCCCGCTGTTGGGAAAGCAGGGTGGGTGCTTCGCACCCACGCGGTCGATCACGTGATGCACGGTCTCTGCGGCACTACCTTGACATGCCGACGCTTCGTGTTATTTTGACCTTATGTTTTACTTGTCGCGCCGTGGTGCCGGCGGAAACATGGTCACCCTGCGGGATGACCATGCCACCCGCCTCAGAACTCCGAGCCGAGGAGGAGTTAAGGCGATAATCTGGAGGAGGAGAGATGATGACTGTACTCACGCTATCAAAAGAGACGCGTAATAAGATAAGGTGGGACGCTGTGGTCGATGATGCACAGTTCGAGCTGTATATTCCGAAATGGAGAGTGCCTGATCCCTTGCCTGTAAGAATATTCGTAGAAGTTTCGCACGCGGAGAGCGCCAATGAATGGAAGCGTTATGATCCCCTGACGCCGCCATCCAAGGAGGAAGACCGGAATCGTCCAATACTCGCTCTTGTTGAGCGCGTCTGCAAGCAGACGAAAACAGTTCGCTTTAAGCCTCGCGGAGATCCAAACAATTGCGAGATCGGCGAGCCTTACATTCCCTTCACCCTGCTTCCTGATCCATTAGCCGACAGAGTACTGATCAAAGTTGAATGGGACTTGTCTGGCAAAGGGGTTTCTTGAGGCGGCCCGTCGCGTGCACCCTTTCGACCTCTGGGCCTGGGTCATCATGCCGGAGCACGTCCACCTGCTGCTGTTTCCCGGCGACGGGGTCGGCATCGGGGCCATTCTCAAGTCCGTCAAGCAGCCGGTGGCCAAGAGGGTGGTATCGTGGGTGCGGCACCACCGGCCGGACTTCTTGCCGCGCCTGCTGGACCTTCAGCCCGGCGGCCGCCGGGCCTACCGGTTCTGGCAGCCCGGCGGCGGCTACGACCGGAACCTCTGGACGGCCCGGCGACTGCGCGAGAAGATCGGGTATATCCACGCCAACCCCGTGCGGCGTGGGCTCGTCGAGCACCCGCGGGACTGGCCGTGGTCGAGTTGCCGGGCGTGGGAAGAAGGGGGGGAGGAGCCCATCCGCATCGACCGGGCGAGGCTGCCGCCGCTGGAGCCGTAGCGCGTGGGGAAGGTCGGAACATGGTTACCCTTTGCTACTCTGCGAAACGGCGCTTCGCTGCGAAGCACGAGCGGGATGACCATGCCACCCGCCGCAGCGCGTGGGGGGAAGGTCGGAACATGGTCACCCTTCGGGATGCCCATGCCACCTGCCAGCTAGGAGTGCCGCCTCATGAGGGAGGCAATGCCCTTATGCAGTCCGACGGTGTAGGACCCCAACAGACCCGAGGTCTGTATCATTTCGATTCCAAGCGGATACGTGGCGTGGCTTCCCTGGGTCTTCAGGGATTTAAGTGCTTGCAACCCGTCGGGGTTCACCAGCTTCCCAAGCTTGTCGATGTCCTCGGGATCAGGAATGAGCCTGTCGTAATCTACGGGACCAGCACGGTAGCGACAGCAGGCTGTGAAGTATTTCGCCATGTTCCATAGCGGCCCTCCTTCATTCGACTCGTCATACATGGCTTTCATGTAGCCTTCATACCGATTCTGCAAGAGGACCTTGAATGCTTCCTGCAAGCCTCCGGGCCAAGAGAATTGCTGCCCAAGGCGGTGCTCCATAGCGTCAACGATCTGCTTGGCTACCTCTTGGGAAAGGCTGCTGTCAGTCGTGATTTTGGTGAAAGCCATCCAAGAGAGAAAAAGGGCGAGCTCCAGGCGCGTCTGTGGGCCTGCAGTGCCTGTCGAGCAACCCACTTCACCCGCATACGTGGCGGTCATCTTGCCCAGAACCTGACCGATATCTTGGCCCAGAGCAGCGCAGTTCACTTCTCGCCTCCTTAGCCCCACCAGTGCTCTGTACCACGTCCCTCGAACAGCAGTAGCCAGACGACCTCGTGGAGCCTAGCGGCAACCATCAGGTTCTCGAACCATTCCTCGCCGCTGCCCTTCTCGCAACCCCGCCTCACCACTGCCTCAAGCCACGCAATGCGGGCCTCAGACGGCCGCTCTTTGTAGACCACGTATTCCGCGATGGCCTCCCTGGCCGTCGGTCCGTCCAACCACAGGAAGGGGCCAAGCTCCGCCCAGATGAGCACCTGCACCTCCGTCATGGCGCTCTGAGGCACTCCACTTAGCTGATACCTTGATGCCAGCGCGCCAAAGAGGGCCGCATGGAGCGGCTCGACGTCCCCCTGCCCAATCTGGCCCCCCAACGCCAGCCTGTAATGCTTGTCGTATGACATCCGCATTGCTTCCCGGATGCCCTCGGGGTTGCCCAGGTTCTTAAGTAGGTTCCAGAACCCCATCGATGCTACCTCTCCCGCCATTCCAGGCCCACGTAGTAGTTCTCCTAGGCGGGCAGTGTGCTCACTCCCTTCAGGCCCTCAGGGGTATTCCGGTTTCTCCTCTCGCCCAGTCGCCTGACGCCCTGGATGCTGTATGGTACGCTTGGATCCCGATGCGTGCCAGAGGAAACGCAGACGCCAGCCCGCGCGATCGGTTCCGAAGGCGGTCACGTCCACGACACCCGACGCGATGCTGCTGCTGACCGCGTTGGCCACCGCGAGGAGGGAGCGTCAGCGCCAGGGCCGAGGCATGAACATGGTCACCCTGCGGGATGACCAAGCCACCCGCCGCTGGAGACGTAGCGCGGGGACGAAGGTCGGAACATGGTCACCCTGCGGGCTGACCATGCCGCCCGCCGTTACCCGGATTCAGGCCGTTCTCTGCGTTCTCAGCGTACTCTGCGTTCAGAGCCGTTGCCGTTTTCGACCCGATTGTTAGAACTCTAACAAAATCCTCGCCCCACCCCGGATTTTGTTAGAACTCTAACAACTTTTCGGGCCTCTGCGGCCGCTGGCCCACCCTGCCATTTTGGCATAGGGACTTACATCAATTTTGCCCCCTCAAAAACCCCTCAAA
>JAUVZF010000011.1 GCA_030602705.1 Planctomycetota bacterium | reverse complement strand
GCGTACTGCGGTGGCAGTTGCCGGCGACAGAAACCAACGAGAACAAGCCCCGCGCAGAGGCCTTGTGACCAAATTGTGACCATCCCAGGGGACAGACACACGAAAACAGGCGCAACCACAGGAAAGCCCCAAATCCTTGCCAGCAAGGGTCTTACGTTCTAAGCCCTTGTTTCACAAGAGGTTGTAAAAACCCCTGTGTTCGAATCCCGGCCTCTCCGCCATATTTTTTGAGTCCCGGCGACACCCATAACCGCCCTCGTCTCAAGGGGGCGAATTCACAGCCCAAGACCACCCATAGCGACGCCAAACCGTTGAGCCTGAACGGCTCGAATTCGTCAGCCCCGCTCCAACGCCCGGAGTCATGGAAAAAGCAACCCCCCTGTCCGGCGTAGCCTTGGCGAAGTCGGAAATGCACAAGCCCTGAAAGGGCGCAACAGCCAGGCCGGTAACCGGCTTGTCTCGCCCTTTCAGGGCTTGATTTGGGGGTTGGGCCGGCGTACCCCCTGGCTTGGGGCGTTGCCCCAGGCTATCGAATCCGAGCCTTTCAGCCTCCCGCCGTTGGCGTGGGCCTTTAGCCGTTCCCCGCCGCAGGCGGGCCTTTGGCATTTGGCATTCGGCATTTGGCCTTTGGCATTGGCCCTGCGAGTACGCGCTCCCCTTCGGGTCGCGGCTAAAAGGGCCGTTTGCCGTTGCCCTTGGCCGTTACCCAGTAACCGCCGTTCTCTGCGTTCTCTCCGTGCCCTCCGCGCCCTCTGCGTTAAGATCTGTCGCCGTTGCCGTTTGCCTTTACCCTGATTGACACCGTTCTCTGCGTTCTCTCTGTGCCCTCCGCGCCCTCTGCGTTAAGATCTGTCGCCGTTGCCGTTCGCTTTTGTCATTTGGCATTTGGCATTTGGCATTTGGCCCTGCGAGTACGCGCTCCCCTTTCCGTCTTCGCCAAGGCTACGCCGGACAGGCCGGGTCGCGGCTAAAAGGGCTGTAGCACGCCGGCTTGTTATTCGTTGCTTTTCAATCCGCAATCCGCAATCCGAAATCCGCAATTGCCTATTCCCCATGCCCCATTCCCCATTCCCTGCCTTTTTGTTAGAACTCTAACAAAATCCTCGCCCTCCCTCAGTTTTGTTAGAACTCTAACAACTTTTCGGTCCCTGCGGCCCTCCCGTCCGGCCTGCCATTTTGGCATAGGTGACTTACATCAATTTTGCCCCCTCAAAAACCCCTCAAAAACGGAACAAAACGGAACAAAAACGGACAAAAACGGACACAAAAATCGCAAAAACGGAACAAAAACCAGCGCGTTTTGCCTTACCTATCTTAACATTTTGGCCCAAATCGCCCCTCACGGCCTAGAAACGGGGCTCCGAGGCAAAAAAAGCGCGCATTTGCCCGTTTCGGCAAGGTGAAAATTGACGTAAGTGTTATAGAGCAGGCGGCATATCCCGGCAGCGGCGAGACCCGTTCGGCTGCGCTCAGGGCGGAATCTCGGCTGCGATCAGTGTGACCGACGGCCGGCCGCACTAATCGGGCTCAGGCGCTCTGTTGGTCGAGTTTCTGGGCAAATGGATGACGAAGGCCGAACCTTCGCCCGGCTCGGAGTTCAGCGAGATGAATCCACCGTGGTCCTCGACGATCCGCTGGGCAGCCGCCAGCCCGAGGCCCGTGCCTTTGTAGCCCTTGGTGGAGTAGAAGGCGTTGAAGATGTGCTGCTGCTCGCCGTGGGGGATGCCGGGCCCGTTGTCGGCCACGGTGATCCAGACCTCGCTGGCGTGGGGCGAGAGGCGTGTCGCCACTTCGACTTTGCCCTTCAGGGGCGGCGCGGCCTCGATGGCGTTCGACAGGAGGTTGAGGCAGGCGTGGTGCAGGCCGTCGGGGTCGATCGGGATCTCCGGCAGCGTGGTGTCGAGTTTCGTCGTGAGTGTGATTTCCTTTTCCTTGGCGGCCGTCTGGGCGAGTTCGGCCACTTCGCGGACGACCGCGTTGACCGACATTTGCTGGAGGTTCGGCGCGGCCTGGCGGCTGTAGGAGAGCATGTCGAGCACCAGGGCGTTGATGCGGTGCAGGTTGCGGCCGACGACCTCCCAGCCTTTGCCGACCGATTCCAGTTCCCCACGGTCCAAGCCGCTCTCAACGGCGTGCGACCCGCCCTGGATGCCCTGGAGGATGTTCCTGATGTAGTGCGAGAGGCTGGCGATGGCCTGCCCGACGGCCGCCAGACGTTCCTGCTGGACTTGGCCGGCCATCAGGTAAGCGTTCTCGACGGCCAGGGCCGTCTGGCATCCGATGGCGGTCATCAACTTCAGGTCTTCGGGCGAGAACTGACCCTGGCTGACGTGGGTATCGACGTGGATGATGCCGAGGATCTCGTCGCGGCTCTTGACGGGGACGCAGATGGCGCTGCGGATGCCGAAGTCCTGGACGCTTTCGCCTTCTTCGAATCGCTGGTCCTGCATGGCGTTTGTCGTCAGGACGCCCTCGCCGCGCTGCATGACGTAGTTGATGATGGTCCTTGAGACGCAGATGGGTGCGGTCCGCTCGGCTTTCTCTTCGGTCTCATCGGCCGGCTCGCCCAGTTGCGTGTCTGCGGCCACTTCCTGGCTTCCGGCCTGTTCGCGCCGGATCTGTTCCAGGAGTTCCTCGCGGTAGCGGATCGCTTTGGGGACCATCGGCCCGGAGCCTTTTTCCTTGAGCAGGATGAAGCCCCGGTCGGCATCGACGACGTCGAAGATCATGTCCATGATGCCCGACAGCAGGCGGTCGATGTCGTAGTCCTGGGCCAGCATCTCGGCGATGTGGTAGAGGGCACGCAGGCCGACGATGCTGGTGCGCATGTCGGCCATGTCCTCGCCGCCGACGAACGCCGTGTGGGGCTCGCCGCTGGCCCGGGCCGTCGTGATGATCGAACTGTCGACACGGCCTTCCGTATCGACCTGGATGGGCAGCCCGCGGTGATCGAACAGCGCGCCCGGTCCGGGCGGCTGGTTCACCGTCAGGATGGTGTTGCCCACGCGGACTTGGTCGCCCGTCTGGACCTCGGCGTCCCTGATCCGGATGCCGTTGACGAACGTGCCGTTGGCGGAGCCGAGGTCTTTCAGGATGCACCGGTTATCCTGCCACTCGAACCGGGCGTGGCGCCGGCTGACGCCCGGATCGCGGAGCGGGACGTCGCACGTCGGGTCGCGCCCGATGGTGGAGGAGAGCCCTTCGGCGTCGAACGTCTTCCCGTGGTCGGGGCCCTGGATGATCGTCAGTGTGGGCATATCGTTCCCATCAACGAAACCGCGAAGTGCTTTATCGTGCCCGTCGGCGAATGGTCGTTCACAAAGATATACGGATGACCGGGCGTCCGGCTTGCGAAAAAAACCAACTTCTACCGTCCCCCCGCCCGGCACGATCCGGGAGGCTGCCCTCAAACGACGTGTCTTATGCTAACTATACCTTCGACGTCGGTGTGTGTCAAGCGCACCGCGTGGCGAAGCCTTCGGGATTTGGCGGTCACAGAAGTCAGCGATCCTCAGGCGATCCGCTCAGCCGCAACACAGCCGTGACGGGGAAGTGGTCGGAAGGGTATTGGCCGTCCTTCTGCGTGCGGTCGATGCCGGCGGCGAGGGGCGTAAAGTGCGGTGTGTGCAGGATCCAGTCGATGCGGCGGTCGGGACGGATGCCGCCCGGACCGTGCCACGTGCCCTCGTTGCCCTGCTCCACCGGATGAACGCGCCGGTAACTGTCGATCAGCCCCAGGCCGAGGCCGCCTGAATCGTCCAGCATCAGCCGGTAGCACTTGGCCCCCTCATTCGAGTTGAAATCTCCTGTGACGACGACCGGCGCATGGCCGGCGATCGCGGCAACGCGCTTGCGCAACAGCACGGCCGATTCGTTTCGCGCCCACACCGAGACCGGGTCAACGTGCGTGTTGAAGTAGAAGAATGCCGGTGCCGGTCGTGACCGCGAGCGCAGTTTGACCCACGAGACGACGCGCGGCACGGGGCTCAACCAGTCTTTGCTGCCGGGAACGTCGGGCGTCTCGCTCAGCCAGAAGTGGCCTTCGGCGAGTTTCTCGAAGCGGTCGCGCTTGAAGAAGATGGCGACGAACTGGCCCTCATCTCTGCCGTCGCGACGGCCGACGCCGACGAGATGATGGCCGGGAAGATGCTGGTCGAGGTACTCGGCCTGGAACAGCTGCGCTTCCTGCGTGCCCAAGAGGTCGGGATCGAACGCGTTGATGACCTCCACCGCCAGGGCCTTGCGCTGGTCCCAGCGGGTGATGCGCAGGCGCTTGGTTGCGTCGAGGATGTTGAAACTCATGACGCGGATGTCGATCTGCCCCTCGGCGAGCGGTGCCCGTTCCGGGGCGATCAGCGGAGCAGGCTCGTCGGCCCAACTGGACAGAAGGTCGTAACGCCAAACCACGAAGACAGCAACGGCCAGCAGCGCCACAACCGCCGCAAGCAGGATGGACCTCTTACGCGACATGGCGGGTCATGGTAGACCGGCCCGTCTCGCGCGTCAAGCGGCTCATGGCGAGGGAAGAAGAGCACGGCCGGGTCCCGGCGCGCGGGGGCCCGTGTCACACGGACCACAAAGCAACACGGCCCGTACGGGCCGCGCGTGCTGTTCCGTCACTCTGTCTGTTTGGCCGTTCTCTGCGGTCTCTGCCCTCTCCCTGGCACGGGTACGGCCCGTGCCGTGGCCGGCTGCGACCTCTGCGTTAAAAGCGATGCGCCCCACGCCTTAGAGATCGAGCGGCGAGACGAGATCGCCTTTGGCGGCCTGGAGGGCTTCGAGGCGGCGGCGCTGGGCGGCGAGGGTTTCGGCGACGAGCGGCGGCAGGTCGGCCATGGCGCCGAAATGGTCCCGGAGACGGTCGAGTTTATCGAGGTTCTTCCGGACCCGGATCGAGAACTGCTCCAGGTAGTCGTGGCGCGAGTAATCCTTGCCGAGGATCTCTCTAAACAGCGCCTTGAGGTCCTCGTATTTCGGCAGGAGGCCGGTCGGCCCTTCGATGGCATCGGTCTGGCCGTGCACGCGCCGCTCCATCCACTTGAGCCAGACATGCTTGTCGAGTTTGCCGTTCAGCCACTGGCCGTCGGCGCCCTTCAGCCAGTAGTTGGTGGCGAAGATGAGCGGCGGCCGCTCGACCTTCCCGGCGAAGTCGAGGTGGTTCTGGATGTACTTGCCGAAGGGGATGGCCAGGAAGTCCTGGTTGCTCATCATGTTGAACTTGCGCTCGCCGGCTGAGCCGAGGGTGGCGGCGGTCGTCTCGCTCTCGATCGCCGCGCCCATCGTGATGACGCCGTGCGCCCAGTCGAACGCCTCCTTGACGGGCACGCTGGTGTCGGAGTCACGGCCGCCGTACATGATGCCGGCGACGGGCACGCCGTCGGGGTCGTCGAGCCGCGGGTCGCAGTTCCCGAGCGCCCCAAGGGCGACCGTGTAGCGGGCGTTGTGGTGCGACGGGGTAATCTCGTTGCCGCCAGAGTCGGTCACCCCCTCGTGCCACTCGCCGCTGTAGTTGGTGCCGGCGCCCGGGATCTTGGCGCCCATGCCGAGCCAGTACGGGCGGTCGCCGGAGACGAGGATGTTCGAGAAGATGATCTCGCCGCGCCGCGTCAGGCAATCGTGGATGACGGGATCGTCGTGGGCGTTGACGTTCTCGATGATTCCGAAGATGCCGCTCTCGACGTTGACGGCGCGCATCTCACCATCGACGGCGCGCAGGTATGCGATGTCGTCGCCGACGATGAGTTCGCCCGGCAGCATGGCCGTCGAGGTCTTGCCGCACATGCTCGGAAACGCGCCGGTGAAGTACGTGATGCGCTTGCCCGGTCCGCGTACGCCCATCAGGAACATGTGCTCTGCCAGCCACCCCTCCCGGTCGGCCTTTCGGATCGCCAACCGCAGAGCGAGTTTCTTCAGGCCGATCGTGTTGCCGCCGTACTGTGTGTTGACGCTGTAGACCATGTTTTCGAGGATGTCGATGTAGATGCGGCGTTTGTCGATGTCGGCGCTGGTGTTCTGCTCGTCGAGCCGGCCGGCCGAGTGGAGAAAGCGGAAAAACTCCCCGTCCGGGCCGAGGCCCTTCAGGTGCTCGTACCCCGGACGGTACAGCAGGTCTTCGCTGTGGGCGACGTAGGCCGAGTCGGTGCACTGGACGCACGAGATGCTGAAACGCGAATCGGCCGGTCCGAGGCAGAAGAACCGGACGTACATCTGCTTGCCGTCCATGGCGCCGTCGAGAAAGGAACGGACCTCCTTCAGGCCGGCCTCGCGCTCGGTGCTGTTGAGTTCCGCCCCAAGGCCGACGCCCTCCGGCAGGAGGTACTTCGTCGCTGCTTTGTCGCGAGCCTGGTCGTGGAACCCGTCGAAATGGACGGTGTGGCCGTCGATGGCCAGGGGCGTTTCCTCGCCGGTTTCGATGGCCCGGCGGCGGACATAGGCCCGGTCTTCGGCGGAGTCGGAGCACACTTTCACCGAATCTGGCCGGCACAGGCGGACCGCATCGGCCACGAAGGCGTGGACCCGCTCGTCCTGGAGGGCCTCGAGGCACGCCAAACTCGCCTCGTCCATCTTGTCCCTTAGCACGTTGGTGTACCTGGCATCCATCGGCCTGTTGCTGCTCCCCATTGCACGCCGTCGGGGCACCGCCGGCGGAATCGCACCCACAGCGCCTCGCATCACTCAAGGGAGCCCCGGCGTCGAACGTGCGTGGCGCCGCGTGAGCGGAGAGAATATAGGAGGTGGTCCAGGCCGTGTCAATCATCTGGCGCGACGCTTCCCGTCCGCGCCGAAACCGCCGGGCGGTCAGGCAACCGGGACCGTCACGGCACGGGACCGGCATCCCGGTCGCCGCGCGACGCGCTACTGCGTCAGGGCCTGTTTGACGGCCTTCGCCAACTGCTTCGTCTGGAAAGGCTTCCGGACGAGGCCGGCCATTCCTTCGTCCAGCGCATCCTGCACCCGGTCTTCGTTTCCACAGCCGGTGGCCAGGAGCGCCTTGACATCCGGATCCAACCCTCTGAGGGCCGCGAAACACCGGCGGCCGTCCATCTCGGGCATGGCCATATCGATAATGACCACGCTCACGTCGCGGCCGAACCGCTTGTAGTACTCGACGGCCTCGCGGGCGTTTGCGGCGGTGGCAACCTCATAGCCCAGAGCCGACAACATACGGGCCACGACGTTTCGGACCAGTTCCTCGTCATCGACCACGAGGATGCGGCCGGCGTCGGGCGGGGCACGCAGGTCGGCGTCGGCCGGTGTCGCCCCGGCGTCGGCCGGCGCCTCCGCCGCCGGCAGAAAGACCCGAAACGTCGTACCACGCCCCGGCTCGCTGTCCACCTCAACCCAGCCGCCGTGGTCCTTGACGATGCCATAGACCATGGCCAGCCCCATGCCCGTCCCTTTGCCGTGAGGCTTCGTGGTGAAGAAGGGCTCGAAGACGCGGCTGCGCATCGCTTCCGGTATGCCGCAGCCGGTGTCCGCGACGCTAAGCGCGACGTAGCGTCCGGGCTCGGCGCCGGGGCGGCTCTTGCAGTCCTCGGCGCCCACGTCGAGGGTGTGGATGGTGAGGGTCATCTCGCCACCCTCGGGCATGGCGTCGCGTGCGTTCATGGCCAGGTTCAGAACAACCTGTTCCATCTGAACCGGGTCCCCCCGGACAAAGGCGTGCTCATCACGGAACGGCATCCTGACGCGAATGCGCGGGTCCAGGGACCGGCCGAGCAGCCGCACGCTCGTCCGGGTGGTGGCGTTCAGGTCCACCGGGACGTCCCGCTGTTTGCCGCGGCGTGCGAACCCGAGGAGTTGACTGGTCAGTTCCGCCGCACGCCGGGCCGCGCCCTCGATCAGGTCGGCCGCCTCCCGGATGTCCTCCGGCGAGGGGCTCTCCGACTTCAACAGGTTGGCGTGACAGAGGATGCCGGTCATCAGGTTGTTGAAATCGTGCGCTATGCCGCCCGCCAGTTGGCCGACGGCCTCCATCTTGAGCGCCTGGCGGAGTTCCTCCTCCAGGCGGACTTGCTCGGTGATGTCGCGGACGATGGCCTGGACCGCCGGCCGGCCCTTCCAGAGGATGCGGCGGGACCGGTACTCGACCAGGGCGATGGAGCCGTCGGCCCGAAGCGCGTGGTACTGTCGGGCGTTCGACCGATCCAACGTGCGGTCGATGACTCCGCGGATGCGTTCGGCGGCCGCGGCCCGTTCGTCCGGATGGAGCAGGTCGGTACTGGTCATCCCGATCAGTTCCTCGACGGACCATCCGTGAATGTCGGCGCACGCCTGGTTGGCCCGGACGATCCTGGTGTCGGCCACGACCACGATGCCGTCCACGCTCTGCTCGAACAGGAGGCGGTAGTCCTCTTCGGACCGGCGGAGCGCCTCTTCGGCAGCCTTGCGTTCGCTGATGTCGCGGACGACTTCGACAGCACCGATGACCTTCCCGCCGTTCCCAAAAACCGGATACCCGTGGACGTGCCACGCCCTGCCGTCGGGCGTGGTGATTTCGGTTTCCGCGGGCGCGCCGGTATCCATCGCCTTTTGTGCCGGACACCCGTCGCACACCTGGTTGCGTCCGTGCCAGACCTCGTAGCACATGCGGCCGACGAGTTGCTCCGGCGTCAGGCCGGCCGCCTCGCCGGCCGCGCGGTTGGCCCAGACGATGACCATGTCACGGTCGTGATAGATCACCTGTTCGGACACACTGCTGAGGATAAGGGATTTCTCCTCGGCGGCTTTTCGCAGCGCCTCCTCGGCGGCCTTGTGTGCGGTGATGCCGCGGACGACCTCGACGGTGCCGATGACCTTCCCGCCGTCCCCAAAAACCGGATACCCGTGGACGTGCCACACCCTGCCGTCGGGCGTGGTGGTTTCGGTTTCTGCGGGCGAGCCGGTATCCATCGCCTTTTGTACCGGACACCCGTCGCACACCTGGTTGCGTCCGTGCCAGACCTCGTAGCACATGCGGCCGACGAGTTGCTCCGGCGTCAGGCCGGACGACTCGCCGGCCGCGCGGTTGGTCCAGACGATGCCCATGTCACGGTCGTGGTAGACCACCTCTTCGGACACACTGCTGAGGATAAGGGATTTCTCCTCGGAGGCTTTCCGCAGCGCCTCCTCGGCGGCTCTGCGGTCGGTGATGTCCTTGACGTGCTCGATGGCGCCGACGATGTCTCCCTGGGCGTCCCTGAAGGGGAAGGCCGTCAGTTCAAACCACCGGGTCATGCCACCGGCCACGGGGACGGACACGACCTGGCTGAAGACGTTGCCGGTCTCCATCGCCTTGATGGCCGGACACCAGGGGCAGGCCTCCTCCCGCTGCTCGAACGCCCGGTAACATTTCTTGCCGACCAGGGGCATCTCGTGGGCGAACATCTGCTCAATCCAGCGGTTGACCTGCAGGATCGTGAAGTCGCGGTCGCGGACGGTGATGCCGTCCTCAATGCCGTCGAGGATCGCCTGGAGGAACCGCCCGCTCTCGTGAGGCGCCTCCTCGGCCTCCGCAGCGCGGGCCTCGCGCTGTTTCAGGTCGGCAACCTGGAGGCGGAGGTCCGCCAGTTCCTCGGCCAGTTGGGCCTTGGTTTTCCGCTCGTCATTCACGGCATCATCCCCAACCGCGCAGCGCCGTCGGCAAAGAGGGCAAGGAGCCGCTTTGGCAACGAGACTACCCCCCCCCGGACACCCGCACTCGATGGCTGCGGCGAACGTCTAGACCAGGCCCAGCAGGATCTCCGTCAGGCGCTGGTCGATCTGTTCGTAGAGGAGTTTGCGTTTGGCCAGTTTGTCTGGATTGAATTTGGCTTTGCGGAGTTTCTCGGCGCCGGCGGCCGAGTAGGCGCCGAGGAGTCTGGCCCAACTCGCGCCGCCCGTCCTTTCGAGTTGCTCGAGCATCCGGCACAGCGTGGCGTCGGCGTCGGCCTGCTCGGCCTTGATCTCGTACGCCTTGTAGGCCCGCATGCACCGCTCGACGAAGTCCCAGGGGTCGGCCTCCGTCCGATACGGATGGGCGTCGAACGTTTTCGTGCCGGCGTAGGCGTAGTCCTTGAGAAGTTTGACGACCAGGAGCGCCTCCTTGGGGTTGTCGCACCCGAAACTCATGTCCTGGTCGTACCGCAGCGGCTTCTGGCCGTTGAGGTGGATATCGACGAGTTTGCCCGCCTCCAGGCACTGGGCGAACTCGTGCAGCGGGTTGAGCCCCGCCATCTTGATGTGGGCCGTCTCGGGGTTCACGCCCACCATCTCCGGATGGTCGAGCGTGGCGATCATCGCCAGGGCATGGCCTGCCGTCGGCAGGTACGTGTCGGAGCGCGGCTCGTTGGGCTTCGGCTCGATCGAGAAGACCATTCTGTGCTTCTGCTCCAGGACGTATTCCGAGAGAAAGTTGATGCAGTCGCGGAACCGCTTCAGCGCCTCGACGGGGTCCTTGGCGATGTCGACGTCGGCGCCCTCGCGGCCGCCCCAAAAGATGTAGACCCTTGCGCCGAGTTCGGCCGCCACGTCGATGTTCACCATCGCCTTCTGGACGGCGTAGGCCCGCACCTTGGGGTCGTGGCTCGTGAACGCCCCGTCTTTGAACGCCGGATGGGTGAACAGGTTGGTCGTGGCGGCGGTGCACCGGATGCCCGTGGTGCGCATGATGCGTTTGACGTCCTTGACGACCGCCCGCTGCTTCGCCGCGCTCGCCTTGAGCGGCCACAGGTCGTTGTCGTGATACTCGAACCCGTACACGCCGCGCTTGCCCAGACCCTTGACGGCCTCCAGCCCCGTGATTTGCGGCCGCGTCGCCACGCCGAAGGGATCGGCCCCCTGGTTCATCACACACCAGATGCCGAAGGCGAACTTGTCGCGGCGGCGGGGTTTCAGGGACGGTTTCGATTGCTTCGTGGCCATGACAGTTCCTTTCCGGGTCCGGAGATCGTGGACGCGAGGCATGATACCGTAGCCGCGACGGGGGAGTCAAACGGTTATCGCCGCGGCGCACCCCCCCCCGCCCACGGCGGTAGCGCCGGGGTTTATCCCCGGCGCCATCCGACCCGCCTACGGTGGCTGCTCTGCACCCACCATGTATTTCGTGGGGCCGGAGGCGGCATGAACTGGAGAGCCTTGTTCCGTGCGGCCGGCGGCTACCGATGCTCCTGCTGCTTCTTCCGGATCTTCGCCCATGTGTCTTTGAGCGTCACGGTGCGGTTGAAGACAAGGTGGCCGGGCGACGAATCGTGGTCCACGCAGAAGTACCCTTGCCGCTCGAACTGGCAGCGGTAGCCGGGTTCGGCGCCCGCGAGGCTCGGTTCGACCTTGCAGCCGGCGAGCACCTGGAGCGAGTCGGGGTTGATGCCCGCTTTCCAGTCGCCGCCTTCCGCCACGTCGCCGGGATTCGCTTTCGCAAAGAGGTGGTCGTACAGCCGCACCTCGGCCTCCAGGGCGTGCGAGGCGCTGACCCAGTGGAGCGTGGCCTTGACCTTGCGGCCGTCGGGCGCATCGCCGCCGCGCGTGGCCGGGTCGTACGTGCAGTGAAGTTCGGTGACCTCGCCGGCCGCATCCTTCACGACGTCGGCGCAGGTAACGAAGTAGGCGTACCGCAGTCGCACCTCGCGGCCGGGGGCGAGGCGGTAGAACTTTTTCGGGGGGTCCTCCATAAAGTCCTCGCGCTCGATCCAGAGGACCTTCGAGAACGGCACTTTTCGCGTGCCGGCGGCCGGGTCTTCCGGGTTGTTGACGGCGTCGAGTTCGTCCGTGCGGCCGTCGGGGTAGTTGTCGATAACGACCCTCAGCGGCCTGAGGACCCCCATGACGCGGGGCGAGCGCTTGTTCAGGTCCGCGCGCAGGCAGTGCTCCAGCAGCGCAATGTCCACGGTGCTCGTGAACTTGGCCACGCCCGCGCGGCCGAGGAAGTTGCGTATCGCCTCCGCCGTGTACCCGCGACGCCGCAGGCCGCACAGCGTCGGCATCCGCGGATCGGCCCAGCCGCTCACGTACCCGCCCGCCACGAGTTCCGCGAGGCGCCGTTTGCTCATTATGGTGTGGGTCAGTTCCAGCCGCGCAAACTCGATCTGCTGCGGATGGTGGACGCCCAGTTGGTCGAGGTACCAGTCGTACAGCGGCCGGTGGTTCTCGAACTCCAGCGAACACAGCGAGTGCGTGATGCCCTCAATCGAATCTTCCAGGCCGTGCGCCCAGTCGTACGTCGGGTAGATGCACCACTCGCCGCCCGTGCGGTGGTGGGCGGCGTGCAGGATGCGGTACATGACCGGGTCGCGCAGGTTCAGGTTGGGCGAGGCCATGTCGATCTTGGCCCGCAGCACGCGCGAGCCGTCGGGAAACTCGCCCTTTCGCATCCGCTCAAAGAGGTCGAGGTTCTCTTCCGCGCTGCGGCCGCGGTACGGGCTCTCGCGGCCGGGGTCCGTGAGCGTGCCGCGATGCAGGCGAATCTCCTCCGCCGAGAGGTCGTCCACGTACGCCTTGCCGTCTTTGATGAGTTGGACCGCATACTGGTACATCTGCTCGAAGCAGTCGGACGCGTAGCACAGTTTGTCCCACTCGTATCCGAGCCAGCGGATGTCCTCCTGGATGGCCTCAACGTACTCTTCCTCCTCTTTGGTGGGATTTGTGTCGTCGAACCGCAGGTTGCACACCCCGCCGAACTCCTCGGCGATGCCGAAATTGATGCCGATGGCCTTGGCGTGCCCGATGTGCAGGTACCCGTTCGGCTCGGGCGGGAAACGGGTGACCACCCGGCCGTCCCATTTGCCGGCGGCCACGTCTGCGGCCACCATCTCGCGGATAAAATCCGTGGGCCGGGTCGAATCGTCGGTGCGCATCGTCTGTGTGCCTTTCCGAGTTGGCGTGCGGCCGGTTGCGTCCGAGGTAATCTGCCAGAATCGGCCCGCCTTGTCCAGCGGCAAGTCGCGGCAGCGGCGGCTGCACCGGGGCGGCGCGGGCGCACGCACGGCAATACAAATCGGCCGGGGATGGATGCCGCGACGTCAACTTCTCATTGCTGCCTTGCGGCCGGCCGCCTGTCACCCGGATCGTAGCCGAGATTCCGCCCTGAGCGCAGCCGAACGGGTCTCGCCGTTGCCGGAATATGCCGCCACCTGCATAAGACTTACGTCAATTTTCACCTTGCCGAAACGGGCAAATGCGCGTTTTTTTTTGGTTCCAATCGTTGATTCTGGCCCGTGAGGGGCGATTTGGGCCCAAATGTTAAGATAGGTAAGGCAAAACGCGCTGGTTTTTGATCCGTTTTTGCGATTTATGTGTCCGTTTTTGTTCCGTTTTTGAGGGGTTTTTGAGGGGGCAAAATTGATGTAAGTCACCTATGCCAAAATGGCAGGCCGGACCAGCGGCCGCAGAGGCCCGAAAAGTTGTTAGAGTTCTAACAAAATGGAGGGAGGGCCAGGATTTTGTTAGAGTTCTAACAATCGGCTGGATGACAACGGCCTGGAACGCTGACTCGCAGGGCCAATGCCGAATGACTAAAGGCTCGCGGACAGCGACCGGTGACGAGCGCAGTCTGCCTAACAGATCGCCAGGAGCGTGCGGAAGAGCGAGTCCGGATGTCCGAACAACATCTCCCTGCTCTGCTTGGCCTGGTCAAGCGTCATCGCCTTGCTATGCGCCGCGCTGTTGCGAAAGGTCTCAATAAAATCGCCCCAATCTCGGATGAACGAGCCGTCCAGCAGCGAGGTTCCTCTTTGGCGCTGCTCGATGTGTTCGACAAGGAGGGCGAGCACGGGGGCATGGCTTGGGGTCTGCTGAGCCTTCAGCAGCGCATGCCACATGGCCCCCATTGTTAGAGGCTTGTCATCAACGAGGTAGGCCCTGAGGGTCCCGACCGTACGCTCCACACTTCGCCGGTCGGAAGGCGAAGAAGGCAGGGCCCCGAAGTCGCAAGCGTAGGTTTTGGGATCGGTCAACTTGCCGCCATCGCGAAGAAACTTCTTGAACGGCAGGAAGATTGAACTGAGCAACTGGCTCTCCAAGGCCTTGCAGTATTCGATAACCACGGCGGCATAATCTGCCTGGGAATCCGCGAGCCGCTCCAGTTCCTTCAGGAGGACCTCGCCCGTGCTCAGGAACCTCTGCACGTCTGAGTCGAGACCCTGCCATTGCGGCCCCAGCGTTTCAACGAGGTCCTTCAGTTGCTCGTCCCAACCCAGGTCAGGGGCGTAACGGGATTCGAGCAGACGCAGTTCGTGCTCAACGTGACTGCGGAGCATGTCAAGCGCGGTTGCCGCGTCCGTGTCCGACTGCCCAACTGTTTGTTGTCGCGCACCCAGAGTAGCCGCAGTAACCCGGTTCATGTCGCTAAGGCCAAGGTTGTACAGGATGCTCTCGACATCAACAGCCACCTTCTGTCGGACCGCCACCTCTTCCACGAAGAACTTGATCGCCAAACTCGTGGCGTCGGAACCTATCTCGAGCCTATCTCCCTCCTGAGCGAAATACGAAAAGAGCGTCAGCGCGCTGGCCAGTTTGATCGCATTCTGGCGCACGCGCACACTGAATTGCAGTTCGGTCCTGATCTGCGCAAGGACGAGTTCCTGCGCTTTCTCCAGTTCCTGGAAGAAGGCGTCCCGAAGCACAACGACCTTCTTAGGGAAGCGGTCTTCGACGAGTGGGTGCTCCGTCTGGATGGCGTACACAAGGGTTAGGTGGTCGCGTATCTGATCGGCAAGCCGCATTCGCATGCGGCCCATCGCAAGTTCGCGCTGGTTCCGCGACAGTTCCCGCAGGCGCTGCTTCGTCATGCGGTGCATACGGACCAGCATGCGGTCCTCGATGGCGTTGAAATTGGGGTCGCTTACCGTAACCCGATACCCTGCTTCTTTGCTTATCTTCGTGTTGTAGTTCGTGGAGAAGTAGCAACTGAACTGGTATGGGCCGATGCTCTCTATCTTGGTCTCGTATCGAATTCTGCCCTGTTCGAGGGCCAACTTCAGCGGCTCGACCATTCCTTTGTAGCGGAACCAGTCGTTGAACTCGGTGACCACAAAGTTAAACCGCTTTCCCTGATAAGCCTCGCCGATCCGGATGAAGTTGGCCGCCGTCATGCCCCCGCAATACCTGTTCAGGCCCGGCAGCCCATGGGCCAAAACATTCTTGTCCTCCTCACCCATGATAAGGTCCTTGACGGCAAACGTCTTGCCGGTCCCGGGCGCCCCGAACAGCGCCAAGTGAAAACCTGTGTTTCCTGCGCGGCTGCCTTCGGGGTTGATGATGTCGGTGGCCGTCATCCCATATTGCTGTGCGAGGGCCAGTAAGATGTCGAAGTAGAGCATGGGGCCAAACAGCTCCTCGAAGTAGTGAGTCACCGCCCCCATGCTCATGTGGTCCCGCCCGAACTCGATGGTCTCTTCGAGCCGACTGTCCAGCAGGTCGCGCAGGTATGCCTCGAACTCCTTTTCCATGTGCTGGACATGTGCTAACTCGGCTTGGGCGGCTTCGGAGTTGATGACGGGCAGGTCCTGACTGGCAGGCGAGGCGAGAACGCGCCTCAGCAGAGGCGCCATCTCATCATACAGGGCATAGGTTGTTACGTCCTTCGCCCTGGCGGGCAATTTGCGGATGAGTTTGAATCCCAACAGGCTGTCCAACGTGTTCCGCCACCGCCGAAACCGCGCCTTGATGCCGGTGAAGTCGGCCTGGAAACCCGGTTGATTCAGCAGGAACTCTAGGACCTCCCGTGCCTCCTGCTCCATCGTCAGGCACTGCAAAATGTCGAGTTCCAACTGCTCCCACACGTTCCCTGCGATAACCTGTGCGTTCTGGATGGTGTAGAACTCGCCGAAGTAGTAGTCCGGGAAATCCACCGGGCGCTTCATGTTCACGCCGAGCAGGCTGCGCGCGGTGCCGTTGATCGCCTCGAGGAACTCCTCGTCGCTCAGCCGCTGAGCGTAGGATTGAGCCTGAATAGGGCTCATGGCGAGACAGCGCTGGAGCAACTCCCTGCGCTCGTCGAGTTGATCAGGTGAGACGTCCATTGCTACTTATCCCCCACATAATGGGTGATCTTCTCGAACTTGACGACCGACGGGTCGCGGCTGCGGATCTGTAGGTCTTGGAGGTAAACATAGCCGATTCGCCGGTGCAAGCCCGCTTTGCGATTGGCGGGCGAGCCTATCTTGCGTCGGACCTCGTCGCCGCGGGCCTTGGGAACAACAATGTAGAGTTGCATCTCGGATTCGCGCACAACGGCCAGCAGATTGCGGAACCGATCGATGCCGCTTGTGATGGTGCTGGTGCGCTCCACCTCGAACGCCGCAACGACCCCGCGTCCGCCATTGTGCCAGAGGACGTCGATCTGCTCAATGATCCGCCGCGCCGCCTTCGGCAAGCCTTGGATCCGCTTCGGCAGGGGGCTGCTCATCCTGCGGAACTCGGTGTACTTGGTCTGCTCCGTCCTGCCGATGTGCGCCTTGAGTTTCCGCAGACCGGCAATCTCAACAAGGCGCGCGATGGCCAGGTCGTGGTCCGACTCCTCGCTGCTGGCCAGACGGTATTCCACGTCGGCCCCCATTTCGCGCCAAAGACGTTCGCGCTCGATGTCCTCCTTGAGTTTCCAGACCTTCCGCCCGCGTTTGCTCTTCGCAACGCGCCCGGCCACGGCTTCGGCCAAGGGAACCAGGTCCGCAAGGCTCTCAAGGACCCGCTGGATCTCGCGGACCTCCGCCATGTTGGAGTTGATCAGGTTCGTGTAGATCTGGTTCAGCACGTCGTCCTGTGTGGCATATCCACGGCCGTAGAGAAGACGCCGAATGAGATACTCGATACGGGCCTGGATGGGCACGAAATCCAGTTTGTCATAGGACGCCTTGTAGTGCTGCTTGCTGTAGCGTTCCAGGTCTTGCCGCAGGGCGCGGTCGGGCTCGTCCTTCAGATACCATACGCCTTCCCGTTCCTCGAAGTTGGCCTGGAGATACGGCGCCAGTTCCTTCTCGGTGATCTTGTTCAGGAGATTATTGTTGAGCAGCCATGGGATCAGTTTCATGTAGATAGTCGAGAGCGAAGCGCCACGGTGGTGCAGCACGGCCTCGGCGGCAAGACGTTCAACGTGCCTTCCAATCTCGGCCCTTTCAATCTCGCGCAACGTTGGTGGCTCTTCCACCTTCTCAAAGGATAGCACGAAGTCCCCGACCATGGCCCCTGAGTACTTGGTGTGCGAGATTGACTCGTACAGCTTAATCGGCGGCTGGTAAATCACCCCGTCATGTTCGGGCAGCCTAAAGCCAGCGTCGTGCGCAGCCAAGTGCAGGGCATTCCATACCCTGAATTTCTTGTTGTGAAAGGTCATCACCATCCAGCGACCTGGCTTGAGCACACGGTAGCATTCTTCAAACACCTTGAGCAGCATGTTTCGGTAATGCCTGTGGGACTTCGCGCCTGGGAAGCCTCTTCTTCGCGTCTCAATCGCCTCTTCCTTGCAGCCCTCGATCACCGGAACACCGAGGTGGTCCTGCAGCCACGCAAGCCAAAAGTTCGACATTTCAATATACTGAACGTTGTCCCCGTAGGGCGGATCTGTGATCACAACATCGACGGAGTTGTCCGGAAGTGGGAGTTTGTGTGCAGACTGGGTCAGGACGTAGAAAGTGGCGTTTCGACAGAGATCATCGAACCTCGACGCCTCGACCGCGTAAGATCCAATCTCGGCATAGCTCTCGGCTTTGCCGCGCTTGACCGCAGCCACGGACTTTGAGAACGCTCGCCAGACGTTTATCTCGCCAAATACCTCAGGAGGCCAGAAAGCGTGTCGTGACCATTCTGGCTGTCCGCCCGCGAAGCCCTTAACTCTTTGAACGAGTTTGTTGGTATGCTTCAGAGACGCGCTAAATGCTAACCAAAGGAAGGGGCTGTTAGCGGCGCGAAGCGCCTTTCTAAGTATCGCGTTGCTTAGCAGGTTGCGCTTCGTGAAAAAGTCGGCGAAATAGCGTATCCCTCTTCGCGATAGTGCGTTTTCGCGTGGCATGTTCCCGTCTGGTATCTGCTCGGTGGGTATCAGGGCACCCAGGTTCCGTCTCTTGGCCTTGAACACGGAAGCCAGCGACTGAGCAAGCTTAACGTCGCAATCGGTAACAGGCCGGACCTCGCGGGTCTTGCAGGACGGGCATTTTACGAATACGTTTAGCAGGATGGGCGAGTGCTGTTTCGCATCCAGGGGTTTGAACCACTTTTCGCACTTGACGCACTTGTATTGTCCCGGTTGCCGCTTCTCGCAGTCGGAGATGACATTGACGCTATCGCAGAACGGACACCCATAGACATTCGACCACTCGAACCACTCAGCCGTCACTTGGCGCTGACAGTGTTCACATCGTGTTTTGTACAAGGCCTCGATCTCGTTTCGGCATCTGGCCCCCAGACGCTCGAAATCCTCTTGTATATCGTCCGGTTCTGCCTCAAGTACCTCCATGCGCGTGACGAAAGTTGCCAAGGGGTTGATGTCAACTGCAATGACCTTGCGCCGCAGTCGCAGCCCCTCGACAACGGTAACGCCCCCGCCGCAGAAAGGGTCCAGGATTATGCTGCCGGGGTTCGAGTAATGCTCGACGAGCGCCCGAAAAACGCTCCACGGCCGCCGCGCGAAATAGCGGTGCATCTTGTAAACGGCGGTATGCGGCTTGGCGGACACCGCGTGGTCGATGGGTTTCAGGTTGTCCAAATCCTTGATCTGCTCGGCCATGGCGTCTCTCCCCCTACCGTTCGGTCGAGTTCTATGACCCTACGGCCCACTCCGGGCCCAGACTCCGGATAGTAATACCCTCTCCCGCCCGCAAAATCACGTCCTATTTCCGTTGAGGGCTACGCCGGACAGGCCTGCGTGGTGGTGGTGCAGGTCAGGCGGTTTCGTGGGAGAGTTGGATGAGGGATTGGAGGGCGCCTGCGGCTGCGCTGCGAAGTGACTTCTTGGACTACTTCATGGGCCTGCGTAGTCCGCCGGCCGGCGGGCGGCGGGTCCCCGATTCCTCTCGCGATTTCGCCGCCGGGGGAGACTCCTGTGGCCGCAGGGCAATGGCGATTCCGAAAGAATCACGTGTACCGACAGGCAATGCGGCCAGGAACAGCGCCTTGGGCTTGCCGTCTTCGAAGTAGAGTTTCTGCATCTCAAGCCTGCGGAAGCGCTGAACCTCGCCATCTTCCCAGAGAATCTTGAACTCGAGAACTAAAGGATGCTTTTTGGAAAGTTTCCAGTCGAAGCCATCGTCGGGGTGTTCCATCGTTTGAGTTCGAGCATCTGTTCGTGCCCGATCATGATCGTTTCTCATCGTTGCGAAACACTTCGGGCCCAGGTACGGGCGACCTCGTTCAACTGTAGCGACACAAGCCGCACCTCGCCGCCCTTGGTGCAGAGATTCAGGCTGGCATCATCCGGCGAGAATGCGAATTGTTGAGAATAGGAAAACACTCCCCCCGCGGAGAAGACTTCGAGTTGGCCCCGGTCAACGAGCATACGGATCGTCAAGCGACCTTTCTCGTCCGGCTTGAGGCTTTTGCCCATCAGCGTTTGGTTTGCGATGTCGTAAGTGATTACCTTGTTGGCAATTTTGAACTCGATCGCTTTGGCAGTCGTGCCGGCAAGGTCGAATACGGCGGTTAAGTCAAACGTTTTTGATTCTGTTCCTTTGAAAATATTCTTGCCGCCCGCGGCGTCCGTGATCGCCTTATCGCGCCACGTCTTCGTCCCCTTGTAGATTGTTTTTATCGCCGGAATGGGCGTGCGGGTGATTCGCATCTTGCCATCGTACGTGACGAGCCCCAGTTCGACCGGAAACGTCGCGTTTCTTTCCCAGGGCTTTTCTCCGACGCCGCCATTCCAGTGATCGTTCCAGGCGATCTGGATCAGTTCCTTGGTCGGCAGGTTCGGGCGGAAGAACGTTTGCGCGCCGTAGAAGTCCGGGCCACAGTCCATGACGAGTTTATCTTGCTCGGGGGTAAACGTCGTGCCGTCGAACCGCCCCACGAGGTAGGAACCGTTCGCGTCTTGCAGAACCCACTTCATCTTATTCTTATCGCCGTCGAGTGGAAGTTCATAGACATCGGGACATTCGTGACCGAATCGAATGTTGCTCAATCGCTCCCATTCGATCAGGTCTTTCGATCCGTAGAACGTGGTGCCTCCCTCGAAGATGGCCAGGATCCAGGTCCTGGTCGGCTCGTACATGAAAACGCAAGGATCGCGCGGGTTAGCCCCTCCTGTCGGGTTGGCGACCGGGTTTGCTTTGTAATCGTGCCACGATTCTCCGCCGTCGTTACTCCAGGCGAGGCATGTGCCGCACTTGGTGCCCGTATAGATCGCGACCATCGCTTCCTTCGGCGAACCGGTGATCTTCTCCGCGACTTCGCCGGACACGACGACTCCGCTGCCCGAATAGACCTGGGACCCGCTCACGTTCCGGACCGCTTCCTTAGGCAAGAACGAGTCCTGGGGGATGAGCGCAGCTCCCTCGTCTTTCCAGCGCAGGAGATCTTTACTCGTAGCGTAACCGCCATGTCGGATTCGTTTACCCCATTGATAGATCATGTGGTATTTGCCGTCGTGGTACATGAGCGCATTAATATCATTCATCCACTCCGTTTTGGGACTGAAATGAAACTGTCCACGAAAGTTCTCCGTGTAGTCGATCCCTTCGGGGTGCGGATCGAACTGCGCGTAAGACGTGGTTGCCTGTAGGGCAAAGCCGATAGCCAGGGTGAGAATGAGACGCTTCATCATTGAATGTTCCTTTCTGTTACCGTTGAGCCTGTTGCATGAACCCCCCTGACCGACCGCCAACTCCCCTTGAGTTCGGCTTCAAGTCGGCCGGGGCACCGTGTTGGAGAAGAGATTAACGTTTTCCGGGGGGTGTCAACCCCTTCCGTCGCTCAGTTCCAATTCGCCTTGCCGCTGCCCTGCAACTTCAGCAGGCGGTGCGTGGCGCAGACCGCCGCCCCCCTCGCTGGCGCACGGCGAAAGGCCCCGTGGTTCGTTTGCCGTCTCCGCGCCAGGCGCTGCGTTGCCGCCGGGTGCGTCGGAATTCGGCCACGCGGCGGGTGGATCCGGCGCAACGCCTTTGTGCAACAGGCTCATTTATGCTCAGCAGGTTGCGCTGGCGACGCCACGTCAACCCCTTATTTGTTGCTTGCCGCAGTCTTTGGCAGATTGCCGATAAAGGCCCGATCTTCTGCAGAGAGCGTGGAGAGTCTGACTTTCACCTGACGCCCACCTGCATCTTCGAGCACCACACTGTAGCCGCGCGTGGCAACGTACTTCGCCTTCAGCGTCTTGCCGTTTTTGTCCCTCCAGATCCGCATCCCATCGACCGCGGCACCGGCGACCGGGGCTTTCTAGTTGCCGTTGATCTCATAATTCGCCGTGACGATAACATCATTAGCGGGCATCGTGAAGGTAGTGGTCAGGGCCTTTGCCTTGGCGAATCTCCCTTTACTCCTGGCCGGATATGTAGTCGATTTGTGTGTGGGATAATCAGGCCTGACCCAAAAGCGTCCCATGCCTGCGCTGCTGGTCCATCCTGTAAACACTTCCTTTTTCGCCGTATCCGGCGCGCGGGCTGTAATTTTATGCACGGTCTTCGGTTCGTAGAACCCATCGCCGCTGCTGTTGGACGGCGACTGCAAGGTGCCATCGACGACTGCAAGGTGATAGTTATGCGGGGTACCGCGTTTCTGGGCAAACATCCAGTCGAAGATAAACGTGTCTTTCCAACACCGATGGCTGGGCAAGCGGTGAGGCAGATTCGCAAACACGGTGAATCTCGCATAGGCGCCCGCCGCCCGCAGCTTATCAACCGTTGCCCGGCAATCCGCAATCGGCACAAGAGGGTCTATAGCGGTCGCGAAACTCCAGAACGGAATGTGCCTAATCGCCGGCGCGTTGATCCAGGTTCCAGCCCCGACAATGGGATTGGCAACTGCAAAGTAGGGATAATGACCAACCATAGCATAGGTTCCATACCCCCCCATGCTCATACCTGTAATGCAAACCCTGTCACCATCTATTCGCAGGTGAGTCTTCGCATAATCGATTATGGCCTTTACATAAGCGCAATTCTGCGCGTCCCAATTCTTGCCAGGGGGACATTGGGGGGCGATAAAAATAAATCGCTCGTACCATTGTTCATAGGTGCCGTCCTTGCCCCCGGGAATCCGCACGGCTTTCAGATCGGTGCCATTTTCGGCGGCGCCGTGCAAGTAGACCAGCACCGGGTATTTATTTTTATTATTCTTATAGTCATCAGGAAGAGACAGTTTGTACGGAAGCACGTTGCCCCCCCGTGTCCCGACAAGGACATCAGTCATCGTGTTCGCCAGAACCGGACCGGAACACAACGTTGCCGCTAAAACTGAAAGTAAGTACTTCTTCATAACCGGCTCCTATCCCCAAAGAGTCTCGTAAGGCGTTCATCGTGCGCAGGTGTTTAGCGTCCCCGGCGTCACGCGACGCCGGGCAAAGCCTATCGTTCCTGTATTCTGCCGCCCCCTCGCGCGGCGTCAAGCCCTTCCATCGTAATCGGGTGCGCCCCAAGCGACGACACCGAATGGATGGCCGGAAGAAATCCGCTTCAGAATCCAGCCGCCGCAGCCAAGGCTGCCATGGCGGAGCCGGCCCGCTTCCGAGTTGACAGAGACTTGCTCATAGATGGATGTCCGGCTTGGATTGGCCTGTGCCACAACGAGCGCCAGTACGCCCGATCGGTCGTGTAGACGTCGATCGGGTCGTTCGCCAGGTCGAACGCCGCCGGGAGGACGCCGTAGCGTTGCATCTCGCGGACGTACTCCGGCGGGGGGCGGAAGCCCGGCATGTCGAAGCGCTTGATCTGGTCGAGTTTTGCCTTCGCGGCCTGGATATGGGCGAGGATCTTGCGGTAGTCCGGATCCGCGGTATCGTGGAAGATGAGCGGATGCACGACCGGCTTGGGGGGGCGACCCCTGTCTTCTTTGATCCGGCGCTGCTGCGGCTTGCCCCGGGCGTAGCCGCCGGCCTGGCGCGACAGGGGCGCCAGGAGGATCAGGGACCTCTTCGGCCGGCTGAGGTTGAAGACGCGGTGCCGCGAGAAGCGGCTCAAGGGCCGCGTCCACGCCAGCATGTCTCCCCAGGGGTTCAGGGGAACCCGGTCGGTGACGTGTTTCGGCAGCCACTTCCCGTGACACGACATGCACCGCTGCTGGATGGCCTCCCGAGCCGGCGGCGTAGACGGCCAGCCGTCGGCCATGACCCGTACGGGGCGGTTGTTGCCCCAGCACCCGCCGACCTGGCCTGAGCCGTAGGCCGCGTAGGTCCCGGCGTACGCCGCGCCGGAGTCGATCCATAGACGGATCGTCACCCGCTCTCGCGGGGTCAGCCGGACCTCGTGGTGACTGCCGTCGATCTTCTTCATCAGCGGCGAGGCGGAACTGTACGCCGCATAGGGCCTGTCGTTGCCGCGCTGTCGTCCGCTGCCATGTGCCGGATTGCCGGCGGTGTCCTTCACCTGCCAGTGCAGCAACAGCGTGTAGTAGGAGTGGGAGTAGACCGGGCCCCGGTCGCCCGTCAGGATCACACCGCCCTTGCGCTTCTCGTGGTTGTGGCAACGGGCGCAGTGCCGGTCGAGTACAGGCTGCACGTCGCGTGGGAAGTCCATGACGTCGGGAACGTCGTTGATCGGTTGGATGCGGCTGGGCGTGCGTCGCAGGGCCTGCAGCGGCCCGCGCGCGGGGCCGGCAGGAGTTTTCGTCCGCGGCTCATGGCAGCCCACGCAGCCGACCGTCTCCCCCGGCTGGAGCGTCAAGAAGGAGCGCATCTGCTTGACGGACAGGTCGTTCTCATCCAAGGCAGCGAAGTACACGCTCCGCATGGGCGGGGCCTCGAAGCAGGCCGAGCCGTCCGGTTCCACGGGCACGGTACCGAGGATCCGTTTCAGCGTGGACGTCACGCCGTGGCCGATCGGCTGCGAGCCGCCGCCGTGGTAGTTTGCCGGCTTGGGCAACTGTTCCAGGACGAGCAGTTTCTTGATGGCGCCGCGCCGGAGGCCGACCAGGTTTCGCCCCTGATACACGTCCGCGAGGAGCAGCGTTGCGGTTTCTTTGGCCGGATCTGTCCGGGACGGCAGCACCCTCTCGCGCGACCTGGAAATGATCGGCCTCGGTTCGTGCACCATCGGCGCAGCCGTGTGGAGGAGTTCGGTCCGGCCCCGGGCGTCCAGGAGAACGATTGACTTCCCCCGGGCGGCGAGAAACATGCCGTCTGAAAGCGCGTACGGATCGCGGAAATCGCCGGTCCGGGAAATGCGCTTCATCGCCCACGGGGCGTCGGGCCCGTGACCTGCGGTGACCGTGGCGACGTGTCCGGCGTGCTCGTTCCTGCCGTGGCCGGGGGAGTGGATGAAGACCACGCTGTCGGTACCGGCGATGGGGCCGGCGTCAATGAAGACCCCGCCGGGGCGCATGTTGCCGAAGTAGACCATCTGGCCGGTGCCGTCGGGGTTCATCGTCCAAAGGTGGTGGAAACTCACCGGATCGCGATTCACGTATTCCCAGCGGGTGTACAGTACGCGCCCGTCCGGCAGAATGGCGGGCGTGCTCTCTGTGAAGCCCCCCGAAGAGAGCGCCCGGATGTTCTTCCCATCGGGGCCGCAGCGGTACAGCACCGCGGTGGGGGCCAGCCAGCAGCCGATGTATCGCTTGCAGCGAGTGGAACAGAAAATGATGTCTCCGTCGGGCAGATACGCCGGCTCGACGTCGTCCCAAGGGCCGCTGGTGATCTGGCGCAGGCGCGTTCCATCAACGTGGATCTCGTAGAGGTGGTAGAAGTGGCTGCCGGCCTTGCGGTACGAGAAGAGGATCTTCTTGCCGTTGTAGTGGACCCGTGGGTCTCGCACCCCGCCGCCGGGATCGGCCAGCAGCACGGTCACCTGCCCCGTGCGGACATCGAGTTTGCAGAGCCGTCCGCCGTCGGCGCCGTGAAGCCAGTAGTCCGGGTCGATGCACGAGTAGCCGAAGTTCGCGTAGTAGTGTCCTGACGGGTCGCGGCCGGGCTCGCGCTCGGCGAAGACGATCTCTCTGGCGCCCAACTCCGCGAGTCGCCGGGCGATCGCGGCGGGGCGTGCGATCTCTTCCTTCCGCTGCTCCGCCTGGAGCGTGCGGAGGATGTCGCTGCGCCGGGCGTAGTGCGCGCGGATCTCTTCAGCCGACAAGGCGCGGTTCCAGATCGCCACGTCGTCCAAGTACCCGCGGAAGCGGCAGGCCGGAGATGCTGCGCCCGCCGAATCGCCCACGCCGAGGCCCTCCGTGGCAAGCGTGCGGATCGTGCCGTCGAAGGCGACGGATCCAACAGGTTGGCCGTCGAGATAGACCGTCAGCGTGCTCCGGCCGGGCTCGCCGTCGCTGCTTCGGGCGACGCCTGCCACATGGTGCCACCGGCCCGCCTGAACCCGTCCCCCCTCGACGAACGCGAGCCTTCCATCGGCTTGGCCGTGGTAGAGGCTCACCTGGCCATTGTGGAGAGCGAGGTGGTAGGCGTAGTCCGGCCGGTTGGCCCAGTGCAGCACCAGCCGGTTCCAGACGGCGACTTTCGTCGCCTGGATCCACGCCTCAATCGTGTAGTTCGGACCGAGTCTGATGTCCGCGGAGATCGGCGCGGTCAGGTAATGGGCATCGCCGACCCGCACCCCCATCGCGAGGGCCCGGCCCACGACGCCCGGCACCTCGGCGGCTGTTACGAAGCGTGCGGCGCCTGCGCCCCGGACGCTCAAGGAAGCTGGCACACCCTCGTCGAACGTCCAGCATGCGACGGGCCCGCGAGCAGGGGAAGAGGCCCCCGCCGCAGGCAGGACGGCAAACAAACAACCCCACACTGCCAGGAACATGCCGGTCTGACGAAAGCCCATCCGCATACGAGGTCTCCCGCCTATCGAATGACCGTAACCGTTCAGGCCCTTTGGAGGCCTCGGATGCTCTGCAAGCCGGGCGGGCGCGCCCGGCGTGGAACATCCAAACTTAATCTTAGGGTGCAACATGCCACCCTCGCTGCCGTTGTGTCAAGCACGTTTCCCGGAACATGCCACGCCACAGCGATTGTGTCACAGCAAACCGATAATGTACGGTTCGTGCCCGGTACGGGTCCAGCCCGCCGCACGGAGGTGAAAGCCGCGGCGGCGCCGCGGCCCGACCTCGCCCCCGTACGGGTCCGTATGGACAAGGCTACGCCGGACAGGCCTGCGTGGTGGCGGTGAAGGTCAGGCGGTTTCGTGGGAGAGTTGAATGAGCGATTGGAGGGCGTCGGCGGCTGCGCCGGAGTCGATGGCATTGGCGGCCGGTTCGATGCCGTCTTGAATGCTGGGCGCCACGCCGGCCACGTAGAGTGCGGCGGCGGCGTTGGCCAGGACGGCGTCGCGTCGCGGCCCGGTGTCGCCGGCGAGAACGGAGCGCAGCGCATCGGCGTACTCCCGGACCGTTTCGGCCCGGATCTCCTCCAGGTGCGCACTCGGCAGGCCGAGGGTCTCCGGTGAAATATCGTAGCAGGCGACGGCGCCGTCTTTGACCTCGCAGACCCGTGTGGGTGCCGAGAGCGATATCTCATCGAGGCCGTCCATCGAGTGGACCACCAGGGCGTGCTCGACGCCGAGGCGGACCATGACGTCGGCAATCGGCTCGACCAGATCGGCCGCAAAGACGCCCATGACCTGTCGGCGTGCGCCGGCGGGGTTCGTCAGGGGTCCGAGAACGTTGAAGATCGTGCGGATGCCGATCTCCTTGCGCACCGCGACGGCGTACTTCATGGCCCCGTGCAGGGCGGGTGCGAAGAGAAAGCCGATGTGCGCCTCGCGGATGCACCGCGCCACGACGGCCGGGGCGGCCGCAATGTTCACGCCCAGGGCCTCCAGGACGTCGCTCGACCCGCACTTTGAGGTTGCCCCGCGGTTGCCGTGCTTTGCGACGTATGCCCCTGCTCCCGCCGCCACGATGGCTGAGGCCGTCGAGATGTTGAACGGTTTCTTGCCCGTGCCGCCGGTGCCGCAGGTGTCGATTACGGGCAGGTCGCCGACGTCGATGGGCGTGGCCTTTTCGCGCATGACGATGGCGGCGCCGGCGATCTCGTCGGGGGTGGGCCCTTTGATGGAGAGCGCCGTCAGGAAGGCGGCTATCTGTGCGGGCGTGGCCCGGCCCTCCATGATGCGGGCGATGGCGTCGCGCGACTCATCGAGCGAGAGGTCCTCGCCGCGGGCGAGTTTCTTGATGAATGGTATCATCGCAGCCCCTGCAAAGGCACGCGCCCGTACGGGCGGCTAACCCGGTCATTCGCGTGTGGCGCGAAGCGTGTCAGACCTCGACGGCGGCGCCGTCGGCGGCTTCGCTGGTCCAGATGCGCGGCTCGTAGCCGGACTGCTCCTGGTAGCGGGCGAGGACGGCCTCGCGGAGCGTTTCGACGGCATCGGGCCGCACGAGCGAGACCGTGCATCCGCCGAACCCGGCCCCCGTCAGCCGCGACCCCAGGACGCCCTCCGTGCCGCGCGCGATCCGGACCAACAGGTCCAGTTCCGGCCCGGAGACCTCGTAATCGTCGCGTAGCGAATCGTGGCTGGCGTCAAGCAGTTTGCCGAATCGCTCCAGGTCGCCGCTGCCGAGGGCCTCAATCGACTGGATGACCCGCGCGTTTTCCGTCACGACGTGGCGGCACCGTCGGCGGACGATCTGCGGCAGGGCGGACTCGTGTGCCTGGAACACCTCGATCGACACGTCGCGGAGTTGCTCGATGTCGGAGTCGAACTTTCGGAGGCGTCCGGCGCCCTCTTCGCACTGGCTGCGTCGTTCGTTGTACGCCCCGGAGGTCAATTTCCGCCGGACGCCCGAATCGATGATGACCACCTTCGCCCGGTCGGAGGGCAGCGGAACCGGCTCGTACGAAAGGTCGCGGCAGTCGAGGACGATGGCGTGGCCCTTGCGGCCGTGGAGGCTGATGAACTGGTCCATGATGCCGCAGCGGACGCCGACGCGATGCTCGGCCGACTGGCACAGGACCGCCAGCCGCTCGGTCGAAAGGCCGTGGGCTTCGGCCGCCACCTTCGCGGGGCCGGCCGCGATTTCCACCTTGGCCGCAACCAGAAACGCCAGGGCCGACGCCACCTCGTAGGCAGCGCTCGACGAAAGGCCCGACCCGACGGGCACGTCGCCATCGAGGACGGCCCTGAACCCGCGCAGCGCCACCCCCTCTTCGGCCAGCACCTCGGCCACGGCCATCGGGTAGCGGAGCCAGTGCGGCGGGTCGGCCGGCGGCTCACCGCCCAACTGGAACGAGGCCCGTTCGGCGAACTGCTCGGACCAGAGCGTGACGGTGGGCTCGTCGTGCGGCACGAGTGCCAGCCGGACGGCCGCCTCCAGCGCCATCGGCATGACGAACCCGCCGTTGTAGTCGGTGTGCTCGCCGATGAGGTTGACGCGGCCGGGACCGCGCACGACGCGGACGGGCTCGCCGGGGCCGAAGATCTCGCCGAAACGGGTTGCCAGGTCGGCCATGTGTCTGCCCTCCACTGACCAGTGACGTGCGGCGAGTGTAGGTGGGCGTCGAGGCCGCTGTCAACGGCAAAGTCGAGGGCGGCGACAACGGGGGTGGCAACGATTTCTGGCATGGGACGATTTCCTGCGGCTTGGCCGTAGCGCCGGGGTTTATCCCCGGCGCATCCTGGCCGGCGCCGCTGCCAACGGCCGCCGGGCATAAAGCCCGGCGCTACAACCGTCTGCGCTCGCCAGAAAAACTTGCCACACCCCCGACAACGGGGGTGCGTCGTGGGGGCCGGCGGGCCGGATTCCCATAAAGCCATCCCGCCCCCGTGCCGATAATGCCCATGGCGGGACTGCGGCAAGCAGCGCGGCGTCCTTTCCCCGGAGGGGTGCGGTGTCTTGATTACAACAACCAAGGGGTACCAGTTCTCGCTGGTGAAGGGCGCCGACCGCTACCTGGTTCGGTGCGACGTGGGGAAGGAAGAGGAGATGATCGGCCGGCTGATGCAGTGGGCCGAGAACGAGGAGTTGGATTTCGACTGGTTCGACGCCGCCGTGCTGTCGCGGCAGATCACGCAGCGGCAGTTCGGCCGCGCCGCGGGCGAAACTCCGGAGCCCTGAAACCGAACGCACCCATGGCCAATGCCCTGACGCGGAAGTTTCTCGCCTATCTTCAGCACGAGCGAAACTTCTCCGACCACACCATCCGCTCGTACACCGCCGACCTGGCCCAGTTCGTCCGGTTCATCGCCGGCGCCGAGGCGTCTGAGGCGCTCGACGACGAGGCGGTGTGCCATTGCATTCGCCGCACACGCCCGATTAACCTGCGCGGCTTTCTGGCCGAGTTGAGGCGGGCCGATTACAGCCGCGCCACCATCGCACGCAAGATCGCCACGCTGCGATCCTTCTACAAGTTCCTCGCCCGCGAGGGGGAGGTCCGGCGGAACCCGGTCAAGGTTATCCGCACGCCGCGGCAGGACAAGCGGCTGCCGAAGTTCCTCGACCCCGCCGAGGTCGAGCGCCTGCTGGCCGCACCGAACGGCAAGGACATCCTGTCGCTGCGCGATGCGGCCATGCTTGAGGTCCTCTACTCCACCGGCATGCGGGTCAGCGAACTGGTGGGCATCGACCTGGATGACGTCGACCCGATCGCCGACGTCGTGCGTGTGCGCGGCAAGGGCCGAAGGGAACGCCTCGCGCCGCTCGGATCGTACGCCGTCCGGGCGCTGAACCGGTACCTGGAGGCCCGCTCGCAAGCCGACGTTCGCGACGAGCAGGCCGTCTTCCTCAACCGTCACGGCGGGCGTCTCAACGTCCGCAGCGTCCGGCGGAAACTCGCCAAGTACCTGGCCATGGCGGGGCTGGACCCGGGCGCCAGCCCGCACACGCTGCGGCATTCGTTCGCCACGCACATGCTGGAGCGGGGGGCCGACCTGCGGGCCGTCCAGGAACTGCTCGGACACCGCAGCCTCTCGTCGACGCAGATCTACACGCACGTCACCGCCGGCCGTCTGAAAGAGATCTACGAGTCGGCCCATCCGCGGGCAAACTGAGCGGCTTCTTCGCGCAGCGGAAGGGCCACGCCGGGGAACGTGCCCCGCCGCTTCCCCACCCGTACGTACCGGGCACGGCGGGCTCGGGGCGCTTGTGCCACGGCCGGTCTTGCCCGGCCGTGCTCCTTTTGTAGAATGTCGCCCCGTACCGGGCGCGGCGGGCTCGGGGCGCCTGTGCCACGGCCGGTCTTGCCCGGCCGTGCTCCTTTTGTAGAATGTTGCCATGCGGTTCGTCCCGGAAGTCATTGCGGTGGCACTGGCGTTGGCGTGGCCGAGCGGTCTTGCCTTGGCGCAGACAAAGGTCGAGGGGCCGACGGCGCGCGACGGCATCCTCACCTACACCGTCACGAGCGAGTACCTGAAGGGCCCCAACGCCGTCGAGGTGCTCCTGCCGGAGCCTCTGGAGACGGGCAAGCGGTACCCGGTACTCACCATCCTGCCGGTGGAGCGCGGCACCGGCGGCCGGTGGGGCAGCGGCATCCGCGAAGCCAGACGCACGAACGTGCACAACTCCTGCGGCCTGATTTGCGTGGCGCCGGCGCTGGACTCGACACCGTGGTACGCCGACCATCCGACGGACCCGACCGTCCGCCACGAGAGTTACCTGCTGAAGGTCGTCCTGCCGCTCATCGAGGGGCGTCACCCGGTGCTGAAGCGGCCCCAGGGGCGGCTGCTCATCGGGTTCAGCAAGTCCGGATGGGGCGCCTTCAGCCTGCTGCTTCGCCACCCGGACGTCTTCGGCCGGGCGGCGGCCTGGGACGCGCCGATGATGGAACAGGCGCCGAGGAAATACGGCATGGCGGCCAACTTCGGGACGCAGGAGAACTTCGAGCACTATCGTATCACCGCCCTCGTCGAGCGGCGGGCCGACAGGCTCAAGCGGGGCCCGGCCCGACTCGTGCTGATGGGATACGGCAACTTCCGCAGCCAGACGGAAGCGATGCACCGGAAGATGCTCGCCCTCGGCATCCCGCACGTTTACGATAACGCCACCGAGCGCCGACACCACTGGGAGAGCGGCTGGTTCGCCGGCGCCGTCCGGCGTCTGATGGCGCTGCCGCAGTCGACGAAGGAACCTGCCGCCGGGCCGCGCGGCGCGGGCGGTTAGACCTACAACGCCACGTTCCGCGCGGCGGGTCTCCGCGTTCCGCGCCTGCGAGGAAACGCATGGGCATCGCCGACTCGCTGAAACACGTGTCGCTCTTTTCGGGTCTCGACGACGCGGCGCGGGAATCGATCGCACAGTTGGCCCTGGCGCGCCGCGTGCCCGCCGGGCAGACGCTCTTCCGCGAGGGCGAACCGACCGACGGGTTCTACGTTGTCCTCGAAGGGCAGGTGAAGGTGTACAAACTGTCGACGGACGGGCGGCAGCAGATTCTGCACGTCTTCGGGCCGGGCCAGGCGTTTGCCGAGGCTGCCATGTTCGCGGGCGAGACGTTTCCGGCGTTCGCCGAGACGCTCATGGAGAGCCGCTTGGCGTTCTTTCCGCGCGACCGGTTCCTGGAGGGCCTGGGCGAGAACCCGGCCCTGGCGTTCGGAATGATCGCCTCGCTCGCCCGCCTGTGCCGGCAACTGACGACGCTGGTTCAGCAGGTGGCCCTGACCGACGCCGCCGGCCGCCTGGCACGGTACCTGACGGACCTGGCGCGGCGCAAGGGCGTCGCGCTCGAGAAGGGGGCGAACGTGCGGCTGGACCTTCCGAAGGGGGAACTTGCGCGGCTGCTCGGCACGGCCCCCGAAACCCTCAGCCGCGCCTTCGCCCGCCTTGCCGAAGCCGACGTCCTCGCCGTGGACGGCAAGGTCATCACCTTCCGCAACCCCGACGTGCTCCAGACCCTCTCTCGCGGCCGGTTCCGCGAGGAGTCCTGAGCATCTGGCCCCAGACAGAGTTCACCCGGGCGTTTCCTGCACCGACCAGGGACCGCCGGCGTCCGAAGTCTTGTTGAGATGCTCACTGCGAGCGGCGGCCGGCGCGAAGCGCATCCCCGCCTTTCGCTTGACAGGCGCGGCCGGCGCGGTACGTTGAACGGGCCATGCAGGCGACACTTCTGGGCGGCGATACGCTCTACTTCGCGTACGGGGCAAACCTCAGCCGCGCCCACATGGTGCTGTGGTGCCCCGACGCCGTGCCGCTCGTGCGGGCGACGCTGCCCGACTACCGCCTCGTCTTCCGCTCGTGGGCAGACATCGTGCCGTCCCAGGGGGACCGCGTCCAGGGGGCGCTGTACGAGGTGAACCTGAAGGACCTGGCGGCCCTCGACCAGTTTGAGGACTGCCCCGTCCTGTACCGGCGCATCCACGCGCGGGTCCTGTCGGAACGGATGGCCTTCGACGCCATGACCTACCAGATGAACCCCGGCCACACGCTTGCCCTCCCGCATCCGGACTACCTGGCGCTCATCCTCGGGGGTTACGAGGACTGGAAACTCGACACCGGTCCGCTCGCCCCGATTGAAAGCGACGTCCGTGATGACATCACAAGACGAATGCAACGACCTGCCGGCGGCGTATGACGACCTGGGCGTCGTGGCGCGCGGGTTCGACGCGCTCCCCTTCGGGTCGGCCACCCTGGCACGGGTACAGCTCGTGCCGTGGCCGGCGGCCGCCCTCGGCATACGCCCCGTATGGGCGGACGGGTCGGCCACGGCCGCCCTCGCGGACGGGTCGCGGTTAAAAGCGAGCGGGCCGCACCGACGGTCAGCCGCCGTTGGCATCTTGATTGGCGTCCCTTGCGGCGCTACAATCGCCCGCCGCCGAACCTTTGGACCGCATAGCAGGTTAGCTACGGGGCGGGCCCCACGCGTTTCTTGCACCGTTTATCGAGGTCACGTTGTCGGAATTCGTCGAATCGATCCTCGCTCCCGACGGCCTGGTGGCGAAACACCTGCCGGGTTACGAGCACCGTCCGCAGCAACTCGAGATGGCGGCGGCCGTCGATGCCGTGTTCCGGGGCAACCGTCACCTGGTCGTCGAGGCCGGCACGGGCGTCGGCAAGTCGTTCGCGTACCTCGTGCCGGCCATCCGCGAGGCGGTCCGCGAGCAGCGGCGAGTCGTCGTCTCGACCTATACGATCAGCCTCCAGGAACAACTCATCGAGAAGGACCTGCCGTTTCTGAAGAAGGCCACCGACGAGGACTTCGTCGCCGTCCTGGTCAAGGGCCGGTCGAACTACGTGTGCCTGCGGCGCCTCGCCCGCGCGTGCAACCGTGCGGCCAACCTTTTCGAGGGCCGGTCGCTGCGGCGTGAACTCGAGCGCATCGCCGAATGGGCGATGACGACCGAGGACGGCAGCCTGTCGGACCTCTCTCCCGCGCCCGACTGGCGCGTGTGGGACCGCGTCTGCGCCGAACACGGCAACTGCCGCGGCCGCCGGTGCGAGCACCAGCGCCGATGCTTCTACCAGCGTGCCCGCCGCAAGGTCCATCGGGCGCAGGTCCTGGTCGTCAACCACGCGCTGTTCTTCTCTAACCTGGCCATCCGCACGAGCGGCGGAGCGGGCATCCTGCCGAAGTTCGACCGCCTCGTCTTCGACGAGGCCCATAACATCGAGACGGTTGCATGCGACCAACTGGGCATCGCCGTCACGAGCGGGCAAGTGGGATTTCTGCTGGGGAGCGTGTGGCAGCCGAAACGCCGCAAGGGCCTGTTGGCCACGCTGCCGGCGGGCACGGATAAGGCCAGGCGGACCTGTGAAAGCGCCGCTGCGGCCGCCGAGGCGTTCTTCGATGCCTTGCGAGCGTGGTTCGAGTCCGACGCCGGCGCAACGGGGCGCATCACGGAACCGAACGTGGTCGCCAATCCCCTCTCGCCCGCCCTTCGGAGCCTGGCGGGAGAACTTCGGGACTTGGCACGAAGCGCCCGTGACGGAGAGGACCAGGACGAACTGACCTCGGTCGCCGAGCGGGCACGCGACCTGGCCGACGCCGTCGATGCCTTCATCACCCAATCGTACGGAGACGACGACGGGCCGAACGCCGTGTACTGGATCGAGGTGTCGGGCGGCCGTCGTGCGCGTTCGCCCGACGTCTCGCCCGGTGATGCCGAGCCCTCCCCCGAGCCCTCCCCCGAGCCCGCTGCGGCAGCAGCGGGGCATCTTCTGCCCGGCACGAAGCCACCCCCCGCGCGGCGCGACCGCCGCCGTGCGCGTATCTACCTGCGTGCTTCGCCGATCCACGTGGGTCCGATGCTCGACGTTCTCCTGTGGCAGGAGGTGCCGTCGGCCGTCCTGACGAGCGCGACGCTGGCCGTCGCGCCGAACGACGAGTTCGCCTACATCCGCGAGCGGCTGGGCCTCGCCGAAGCCGACACGCTGCGCGTGGGGTCGCCGTTCAACTACGAGTTGCAGGTGCGGCTGTATCTGGCGGCCGACATGCCGGGGCCGACCTCTCCGGAGTATTTCGACGCGGCGGTCGAGGCGATCTGCCGGTACGTGGACCTCTCGGAAGGGCGGGCGTTCGTCCTGTTCACGTCGCACGAGATGCTGCGTCGGGCGGCCGAGGTGCTGCGGCCGCATCTGGAGCAGCGGCGCTGGACGCTGCTCGTGCAGGGGGAGGGCCTTCCGCGCGGCAAGATGCTGGAGGCGTTTCGGCGCGACACGCACTCGGTCCTGTTCGGCGCCGACACCTTCTGGCAGGGCGTGGACGTGCCGGGGGCGAGCCTCTCGAACGTGATCATCACGCGGCTGCCGTTCGCCGTGCCGGACCGGCCGCTGGTGCAGGCCCGGATCGAGGCCATCCGCGCGGCGGGTGGCAGCCCGTTCGCCGAGTACCAGTTGCCGGAGGCCGTGCTCAAGTTCAAACAAGGGTTCGGGCGGCTCATCCGGACGGCCGACGACCGCGGCATGGTCGTCGTCCTGGACTCGCGTGTCCTGAGCAAATCCTACGGCCGTGCGTTCCTCCGTGCGCTGCCGCCGTGCCGTGTGATTGTGCCGGGGGCGGATGAGTAAACGGTAGGTCTGCCGCCAAGGCAGCCTACGGCGTGATGGGACCGATGACGGTGTAAAGGGCGTGCAGTTGCTGCCGCGGAATCTCCAGGTCGCGGTAGGATCCGGCGTTCAACGGGCTCATCCGGACGGTGTCCTTGCTGACCGAGATCATTCGGACGGCATAGCGGATTTTCCCGCCGTCGTCCTCGTAGACGGCCAAGGCAGGTCGACTGTGGGGCTCCGTGTCGTCAGGTTGGATGCGGCCACCGAACAGGGCGATGGAGCCGTTGGGAAGTTCCGGCTCCATAGACTTCCCGTCGACCTGCATCGCAAAGCCGCCGGGCGCCTCGCCTTTGACGCGGACGTACCGATCGGCCGTCTTCGGCGGAAAACCCTTTTCGTTCCACTGGAATGCCAAACCGGCCGCGACCGGGCCGAGGATCGGGACGTACTGGTCCTTGAGGTCGGGCAGCAGGTTCTCGTAGTCGCTGGCGGGCACGACCTCGCCGCCGTGGGGGTGCCGTAGCCGCCTGGCCGGGGGGTCACCGTCCTCGGGGGCTTCCGTGTCCTGCGAAGCAGCCGCACGCTTGGCAGCGTCCTGCGCCCGACCTGCACCCGCTCGCCGCAGTTCGGCGAGAACGAGTCCGGCTGCGTCGGGATGCTTCTTCAGGTGCTCGTGCAGGAGGTCCACGAGCCTGCCAGAACTCAGGTCCGCCCCATCGAGGCTGCCTGCGGCGACCTCCTCCCCCTCGAAGAAGGGGCCTCGACCCTCCAGAAGCCATTCCAGACGGACGTTTGCCGCTTTCGCCAAGCGTTCGAGGACGTCGCGCGGCGGGACCGTAGCCCCTCGGACGTAGTTTGAGAGAGCGGCTTGTGATATGCCGATTCGCCGGGCGGCCTTGACCTGCCTACCCAAGACGGCCACCACAGCCCGGAGTCGGGCTACAAGGTTATACGTTTCTTCCGCCATGGTCCGGTCCTGCCGAGTAGGCCGTCCAGCGGTCCCCGAAAAATATTTTTTTAGGATCGTCTTGACAACTAGCACTTAATGTGCTATAGTATCAGGCTTCGCCGCGATTCTGCCGTGTTGCAGGGGAGAGGGATCTACCTGGGGAGGGGGGACGACGGATGCGTGGACAACGTGCCGCCTCTTGTCGCCTCACCGGGTGCTGCTCGCGCTTGGACGGCTCCATTTTGACCCCCACCAGGCCCTTTTGGGCCTTTCCGGCCCCCCTGTGGCCTTTGCAATGCCCTACCGACGCAACGGGAATGAGGACTCCACAAAAGCACTCTGCCCTTCTCTCAGCCTCCACGAAGCAGATCAAGCGGCTCTTGCCACGAAATGTAGGAGCGGCTGTGCCCGAAGGTCCTCTATATGGCATTCCGTCTCCCGAAACATCCGACACGTGCTACCGTATGAAGCCTGCGTGCTTCACACGCTCAGAGTATAACACAGAATTGCCCGGCGTCAAGCGCTTTGTTCATCGGGGAGAAGAATTTTATCACCAGACCGGCAGAAAAACGGCCTTCCCAGTATTGGCAGGCTCGATTCCGTGACCTGCGGGCCCGTGCGTGCTGAGGCAGGGGGAGGGCATTTCAGCGTTGGGAGGTGGAGTTATCAGCCAAAGGGGTCGGCCATGGCCAGGGAGACGCAACCACCAGGGGATTTCGACCCGGCATCGTGGTGTCGGCAGGTCGAGATGGCGGTTCTGATGCAGATGCTGCGGGTTCTCCAGGATGTGCAGACGCAGGCCGAGCGAGAGAAACACCCGATTCGCCGCGACCTCCAGCGCACCAGGGCCATCCTGCATGCCCGATACCAGCGTCTCCGAGCCGAAGACGACGCACAGGAGGGGCCAGAGGACGACGTGTAGCGGGAGGCCCACAGGGGTCCTGTACAACGGTGCGACCGGCTGACAGAGAGTCGGCGCGTTCTAAGCCTTTCTCGCCACACAGATGATATCGCCCGGATACGTCGAGCCGTGGGACGTGTCGGAGGTCAGGTTTGCGGGGTGGTTAGCGCCAGGTCCACTTCTTGGAGACGAAGATCACCTGGTCCAGGTTCAGCCACCACTTGTCGCCGGGCAACTTGTAGGTGATGGCGAGCGTCTTGCGGAGGCGGATGACCTTCTCGCCGACCTGCGTGCTGCCGCACGCAAGGCACTTCAGGTGGGGGTCTGCCTTGCTCCGCTGGGTCTTTGGGCTGGCGCATTTCGGACACCGTTCGACGTACTGGCCCGAGAGGCCCTCGCAGAAGACCGTGAAGCGGTCGGTGCTGCGGTCGAGCGGTGCGAAGATGGCCACGCCCGTCCGCGCGTTGTCGTCGCCGGGCAGGACCTTGCCGTGCATCCGGACGGCGTTTTCGAGAAACCGGATCTTTCGGTTCTTCTTGATGGCCTCGAAGACGGTCGGAAAGATGCCGGCCCGTCGGACCGCCGCCGTGTCGCTGAAGAGCGTGAACGTGGGGATGTACGTCTTTTCCTTCTCGGCGCGGTTCGTGACGGTGTAGACGAGGTACCAGTAGACCTCCTTCTCGCCGCCGGGCGTCGTGACGACCAGGGGCTGGGGGTGATCGAACCGGAAGTCGAATGTCCACGTCTCGCCCTTGATGAGGTTCGGGTCGACCTTGTCGGGGTCGCTTTGCTCGACGGCCCTGGCGGCGGCCTTGGCGGGGTCGGCTTCCTGCGCTGCCGCCAGGGGGGCCAGAAGGGCAATTAGAACCGTCGCCACACCGTACACCATAGCGCTCGTTCGCATCATCCTATTGCTCCGTAACGTGTTACCGTGCCTCAGGCGGCTCGTGCAGGGAGGTTGATTCAAGCGACCTTCTGCCCGGCCGATTCCTGTTTTTCGCCTTTCCGCTTTTGCGCTTCGCGGCGGAGCGTCCGGAAGTCGCCGATCGCGCTGACCGGGCACGCCCGGGCACACTCGCCGCACCCCGTGCACTTCTCGGGGTCGATGACCGCCAGGTTCCCCTCGACATGTATGGCCTTGCCCTCGACGGGGCATGCCTTCTCACACGCCTTGCAGGCGATGCAGCCAACCTTACACGTCTGCCGCACGCGCCTGGCGGGGTCCTGGTTGCAGCACAGGACGTGAACATACTGCTCTTTGGGCAGAATCTCAATGATATTCCTGGGGCAAACCGCCGCGCACGTGCCGCACGCCATGCACCGCTCTTCGAGGACTCGCGGCAGGCCGGTCTCGGCGTCGAGGATCATGGCGTCGAACGGGCACGACCTGACGCACGTGCCCAGCCCCAGGCACCCGTACGGACAGGCCGCCTGGCCGTATTGTGTGGCGGCTGCGGCGCGGCAGTCAAGTTCGCCGACGTATTGGAAGCGGGTGCCGGTAACCCCGCAGGCGCCCTGGCATCGGACGACGGCTACCTTGGGAACAAAGCCGGTGACCTCCAGGCCCATGATGTCGGCGATGCATTTGGCGGTCGCCGGCCCGCCGGGTGTACACAGGCTGGCGGCCGCCTCGCCCTTGGCCAGGGCCTCGGCGTAGGCCGCGCAGCCGGGGAACCCGCAGGAGCCGCAGTTGGCGCCCGGCAGGGCCTCCTCGATCTTCTCCTGGCGCGGGTCCGCCTGCACCCGCAGAAAACGGTCGGCCACCGCCAGCAGGATGCCGAAGGCGCCTGCCAGCGCTGCCAGCACGACCGCCGCTGCGCTCAGGTAGGTTATGACGATGTCCGACATGGCTCCCGCTCCCTCACGGTCGCGGCTAGTTTTATACGGCGATGCCAAGATGTAGGCCGGGGCGTGCCCCGGCGATCTGGCTGATTGGGCTGGTAGCCCAGGGGCTTGCGCCGCTTACTTACGTGCGCGGCTAGTTTTCTCACGTGGCTGGTCGGGCGCGAGTGTAAAATAGCCGCGAGCGTAAGCGAGCGGGTGCCGTTCTCGCCACAGCAAAAGACTTACGTACGCAAGACCGCCTAGTTTTATACGGCGATGCCGAACAGTTTCGTGAAGCCCATGAAGGCCAGGGCCATCAGGCCAGCCGAGATGAACGCAATCGGCAGACCCTGTAGGGCCTTCGGTACGCGCCTCTCGGCCAGGCGCTGGCGTATGCCGCTCATCAGGAGCATCGCCAGCAGGAACCCCACCCCGCCGCAGAACCCGTTGACCGTCGCCAGGTGGACCGGCAGGCCGTTGGCCGGGTCGCGCCAGGCTTCGGTGTTCAGCAGCGCCATGCCCATGACCGCACAGTTGGTCGTGATGAGCGGCAGGTAGATGCCCAGGGCGCGGTACAGCGCGGGGGCGCTTTTCTTCAGGACCATCTCGACGAACTGCACCAGGCCGGCGATGACCAGGATGAAGGAGATGGTCTTGAGGATCAGGACGTAGCCGCCCTCGGGCACCGGAAGCCCCAGCACGCCCAGCAGGTTCGTGTGTTCGAGGTTCGTCGGCAGGAGCAGGTGCCGATAAATCAGGGCCGTGGCCGCCGACGCTATGCTCATGACGAAGATGACGGCCAGGCCCATGCCGACGGCGTCGCTGGTGCGGCGAGAGACGCCGAAGAACGGGCACAGGCCCAGGAACTTCGCCAGGACGACGTTCGAGATCAGGATCGACCCGACGGCCAGTTCCAGGTAGCCGACTTCCATGACCTGTTGCCTTTACTATCTCGCCGGGCCGCGACCGCGAGGGTGGCGCATTCGGTGGCGCCGAACTGCCCGCTCCCTTACGGTCGCGGCTCAGGCGGTCGCGGCTCGGACGGTTGCGGCTCGGACGGTCGCGGCTCGGACGGGGCTTCCCCGCCTTCGGCCTTGTCGGCGGGTTTCTTTTTCGGTTTCGGGAAATCCCCGGCCACCTGCGGCACGGCGGGGACGGCGACGAGACGGGCGGCGTCGCGGCGGCGGTTACCGACCAAAGAGAACAGGCCGAACAGCAGGCCGATGACGATGAATGCCCCCGGCGCCATCCCCAGCACCGTTATCGGCACGTACTGCGGGATAACCGTCGTGGGGCCGACCGTCACGGGCGTCAGCCGGTAGCCCCACAGGGTTCCGGCGCCGAGGACCTCGCGCACCAGCGCGATGGCCACCAGCGCCAGGAGGAATCCGACGCCGATGCCCAGCCCGTCCATGAGGCTGGCCAGCGGTCCGTGCTTCGACGCGAAAGCCTCGGCCCGGCCCAGGATGATGCAGTTGACGACGATGAGCGGGATGAAGATGCCGAGGGCCTTGTTGATGGCTTCCGGGGCGATGGCCTTCATCGCGATCTCGACCATCGTCACGAACCCTGCGATGACCACGATGTAACACGCGATGCGGATCTGGTTCGGAACGAAACGCCGGATGAGGCTGATGAGGATGTTGGCGCAGACGAGGACGGCCGTGGTAGCCGCCGCCATCGCCACGCCGTTCTTCAGGCTCGTCGTGACGGCCAGCGTCGGGCACAGCCCCAGGACGAGCACGAACACGGGGTTGTGCTTGAAGGGTTTGTCGGTGAATTCCTTGAGGAGACTCAAGCGCGTCGCCCTGCCTCCGGCCCTCTTCGCGTGTCATTCTAGGAGGCGCGGCGAGCGTGTCAAGCATTTGGAGCCGAGCCTGCTCGCGAGTTGAGTGCCACCGTCGCGTTGCTCGCCGGGCGGCTTTTCACCTGCCACAGCCCCACGCACGGGCTATAATGACGTGGGCCGGCCTGCGGTGGTCGGAGGCCGGTGGTATCTGGGGAACGTCGAGTACGAGAGGTGCCGGCTGGAGGTATTATACCCATGACACACGTGGCTGAGACGAAGAACATGGCGCTCTTCTGCGACTTCGAGAACATCGCTCTGGGCGTTCGCGACGCCAACTACGCCCAATTCAACATCAACAAGGTGATGGAGCGGCTCCTCTTGAAAGGGAGCATCGTGGTGAAGAAGGCCTACTGCGACTGGGCCCGCTACAAGCAGTTCAGGGCCGTGATGCACGAGGCGTCGTTTGAGTTGATCGAGATCCCGCACGTGCGCCAGTCAGGCAAGAACTCCGCCGACATTCGCATGGTGGTGGACGCGCTCGACCTCTGTTATACGAAGGAGCACGTGGACACCTTCGTGATCATCAGCGGCGACTCCGATTTCTCGCCGCTCGTCAGCAAACTCCGTGAGAACGACAAGATCGTCATTGGGGTGGGTGTCAAGAAGTCGACGTCGGACCTGCTGATCGCGAACTGCGATGAGTTCATCTACTACGATGACCTCGTACGCCCTCAGCCGCCCCGCGGGAAGGCTCGCGGCAAAGTGGCCGGCAGCAAGCCGGCACGGGCCCAGGCCGCCAAGGCCGCCCAACCCGCCCAACCCGTTGTGGACAAGAAGCGGGAGGCGTGGGACCTGATCGTCCAAACCTACGAGGCCCTGGTGGAGGAACGCGGAGAAGGAGAGAAGATCTGGGGTTCCATGATCAAGCAAACCCTGAAGCGCCGCAAACCCGATTTCAACGAATCCTACTACGGCTTCCGATCGTTCGGCCAGATGCTCGAGGAGGCGGAAGGGCAGGGAATCCTCGGATTGGAACGTGACGAGAAGTCGGGCGGCTTCATCATCAGGAGTTGTCACACCCCGTAACGGTCATCGGCCGGATCGAGTGGCAGTACTTGAGAGGCCATCTCGCGCGGCATCGCGCCGGCCGGCAAGGCCCGTGGCCGCACTGGCAGGTCATCCCGGATAACAGAGGTGAGGCTCAAGAAGGAGACGCCCATGGACGGCGCACCTCGCGACCGGCGGCGGCGTGCGGCGGGGCTGCTGGTGATGCTTGCGGCGGCGCTCGCGGCGACCGGCTGTTCGTCGGCCCGGTACACGTATTTCCGTCCGGCGGGCGAGTACCAGGCAGCCGGTGCGAGTTGGGTGGCCAAACGGACCTACGACCTGCCGCCCGGCACGCGCGAGGTCAAAGTCCACGTCGCCGCGCGGGGCAGAAGCCAAGAGAACGAGCGCGGCGTGGCGTACGATACGCTGCACGTGCGGCTGGAGATCGAGAACGGGGGCCAAGCGGCGTTCACGCTCGACCCGGCCGCCGTCAAACTGCTCGATGATGAGGGGCGTGTGGTGGAGGGGGCCGAGGCCTACGCCGGCCGCAATCGCACCGGTACGATCACCATCGCCGCCGGCGCCAGCGCCGTCTACGAACTGGTGCTGGACCTGCCGGCCGATGCACGGCTCCAGGACATCGGCTCGCTGCGTCTGGCGTGGCCGTACCGCTACGGCGACAAGACGCAGGAGGTTACGACGAAGTTCATCAAGATCGACCAGGTCAACTACTACTACCCGGACTACCACCCGGCTTACTACCATTACGACCCGCGGTACGGCCCGTGGGGTCGCCGGCGTTTCGGCAGCGGTTACTACCGCGGGTGGTGAGCGGGTTGTGGGGACGGTCGCGCGAAGGCCGACGGCCTCGCATGAGGTGGTGGGCGGATGGTTTGTTCACGATACGGCGGAGAGCGGTTCAGCCTTCGCCGCCCTCGCCCTTTTCGGCGTCGGCCGGTTTGGCCTCGTCTGCCTTGGTCTCGTCGGTCTTGGTGGTTTCGGGTGCGGTCTGTTCGGCCTTGGTCTCGTCGGTCTTGGTGGCTTCGGGTGCGGTCTGTTGAGCCCTGGTGGCCTCGGTCTTGGTCTCTTCGGCTTTTGTCTCTTCGGCTTTTGTTTCTTCAGGCTTGGCGTCCTCAGCCTGGCCCTGCTCGTCTTTGGGCTTCTCGACCTTGCGGCGTTCGGTGCTGACGGGCGTTTCGGCTTGGGGCCCGCCGCGTCCTCTGCCTCCGCCGCGTCTCTGGCCGCCACCGGGCCGTCCGCCGCCGGGGCGTCCGCCGCGGCCACCTGCCGCCGCTCCCGGGCCTTCGCCCGGCCTGCCGGTGGTCTTGGGCTTGGCGGTGGTGTGCAGTTCGGTCGTTGGTTGGCGTCTTCGCTTCGGCCGTGCGGCTGCCTTCTTGGCGTCCTCTTCGGCCTTGGTGGCGGCCGCCTCGGCGCTCCAGGCGTACTTTTTCTGGAACTTTTCGACGCGGCCGGCCGTGTCCACGAACCGCTGCTGACCCGTGAAGAACGGGTGACAGTTCGAACAGACTTCGACCGTCAGGTTGCCCGCCGTCGAACCTGTCGTAAACGTGTGGCCGCACCCGCACGTGACCTTCAACTCGGCGTATTCCGGATGAATGTCCTTTTTCATTATCTTACCTCTCCCAACAAGACAAGCGTTCTGCGGAACGGAAAGAGGGATATTATACTCGCGCCCCGTGCCTATGCAAGTGCTTTGCGGCGGCGGGCGGCGCGAATGGGAGGGTGTGTGGCAACAATTTCCGGTTCCGGCATGGGACGATTTCCTGCGGCTTGGCCGTAGCGCCGGGGTTTATCCCCGGCGCATCCTGGCCGGCGCTGCCAACGGCCGCCCCCGGTACGGGTCCGTATGGACCGTACGGGCGCTACAACCGCCTGCGCTCGCCATAAAAACTTGCCGCACCCAATGGGAAGCGCCGCCTTACCCGCTTAGCGCTCTGGCGGTTTCGCGGGCGCGGACAAAGCGGACAACCATCGCGACGACGATGCCGACGATCAGACCGCCGAGGTGTGCAAGATAGGAAACATCACCCGCGCCGGATGTCTGCGTCAACGCCCCGAGAATCTGGAGGAACAGGTAAAGTCCGATTAACACGAGCGCCGGCACCTGGAACCAGCGAATGTAGTAAACAAATATCCAGAACAGGAACCCCAGCCGCGCCCAAGGGTACGTCACGGCGTAGTACCCCAGAACGCCGCAGATGCCGGCGCTGGCGCCGATCACAGGTATCAGGCCACGCGGATCGTACGCGGCGTGCAGCATGGTCCCGGCCAGGTGCGAGCCGAAAAGCAACAGGACAAAGTAGAACTTGCCGAGGTGGTCCTCCACGTTGTCGCCGAAGATGAGGAAGAAGTAGAGATTTGACGCCAGATGGAAGATGCCGGCATGCAGAAAGAACGATGCCAACAGTGTCAGGCCGCCGTACCGGAACGCCAGCGCCGGCACGAAACCCCATTGCTCGACGGCGGGTTTAAGATTCCATGCCGTTGTGGCAAACACGATGGCCGTCAGGACGGCAATGCTCCATGTTGCGTACGGTCGCGACGTCCTCTGTGGGGCATCGACCTCAATCGGCATGCCGAATATCCCTGGAATCCAGTGCCACCATTCGGGGGGCGCGTAACCGGATGCGGCCTCCTGTTCGCGGCGGATCTCCTCATCGACCGTGATCTTCATGATGGCGAGTTGCTCGCGCGCCTTGGGCGAGAGGGGCGCCTCGGCGGGCGGCGGGGGGGGAATCTTCGGAACCGACTCCAGTTCGGCGGAGTCGAACCAGATCGCCCGACACAAGGTACACAGGTCGAGGCTCAACTCGTGGCCGGCGTGCTCGGCAACGATCCGCGCCATCCTGCGGCCGCAGTGAGGGCATCGGAGCATGCGCGGAGCCCGCCGCTCTCGCGCCTTCAGCCACACGCGGTTCAGGAAATCGCGAGTAGCGCCCACCTTCCGCAGCACGGTCAGGGCAACATGCTTGCCGCCGCAATTCGGGCAGCCGTAAACGACCCCGTTCGGCGTCTTCCGCTTGATGAGTCTGACGTTACATCGCGGACATCCGGCCACTTGCGTGTCCCCCGCCTCTTCGGGCCGCTGCGGCCACAGCGGCGCCCGAGTGTACCGCGCCGCCGCGGCCGGACAACCGGTTTCTGCGCGGTTCCGTAACACACGCAGCGGCGGCTTGACGGTCGCTCAACCAGGTCTATAATCATGGCTGTCAATCTGCCCCGGCGATTTACGCTCCATCAGCCTTACATGGCGGGGAAGGGAAGTATTCACACTGGCGGGGTCACTCATGTCCGCAAACCGAAGATACGGACTGGTCATTGCCGTCGCAGCAGCCCTGATCGGTGTTGCCTACCTTCTGACCACCTGCGTGGCGCCGAGGTCGTTCAAGGCTGCCAAGCAGCCCCGCCAGGGACAAGCCCTTGGCGGTCGGTTGGCCGTCATCTTCTCTGAGCGTTACCAGATCGACCTGCCGGGCGTTCAGTGGTTCCATCCGTTTGACACTCGCAAGTACGCCAAGATCTACCTGAAACTCAACACCGACGGGCTCGTGCGGCCCGAGACGGTCTTTGTCCCGCCGGAGGCCACCCCCACACAGATCGGCCGCGTGCATACGGAGTCCTATCTCGCGAGCCTGAAGTCGGCGAGGGCCGTCGCGCGATATCTGGAGGCACCGATCCTCGCCTCCCTGCCGGCCTCGGTAGTCGATTCCGGTGTCCTGCGGCCGCACCGGTACGCAACGGGCGGCACGATCCTGGCCGCGCGGTTGGCGATGAAGTACGGCGTTGCCATCAACCTGGCGGGCGGCTTCCATCACGCCAAGCCCGATTCCGGCGAAGGGTTCTGCGTCTACAACGACATCGCCATTGCCATCCGCACGCTTCAGGACGAGGGGCGAATCGGACGGGCGCTGGTCGTGGACCTCGACGTCCACCAGGGCAACGGCACGGCGGAGTGTTTCGCGGGCGAGGAATCGGTCTTCACCTTCTCGATGCACCAAAGAAACATCTATCCGATTCCGAAGTCCGAGAGTGACCTGGACATCGAACTTGATGCCGGAACGGACGACGCGACGTTCCTGGCGATCCTCCGCAAGAACCTGCCGAATGTTATCCAGCGCTCGCGGCCGGACATCGTTTTCCTCCAGGCAGGGTGCGACACGCTCAAGGGCGATCCGCTGGCCGGCCTGATGATGACCCAGGAGGGGATCGTCCAGCGCGACGCGCTCGTCATCGACGAATGCGTCCGCCGCCGGATCCCCGTCGTCATGACCCTCGGCGGCGGTTACACTCGCCGGTCCTGGGCCGTCCAGTACGCCAGCATCCGCCGCACCATCGAAACCCACGGCCTTTCGGACCGACACCCTCACCCCCGCCGCAAGGCAACGGTGAAAGAAAAACTCTACACCAAGTAGTGCCGCGCGAGGGAGGCAGGTGCCTGGAGCCTGTCCTGAGCGCAGTCGAAGGATTGTTCGGGCTCCTGACCCCTTACGCGTGGGTGCTTGACCCTGGCGCGGCCGGCCCTATAATCCCGCCCGTCAACCGTCATGAGCGCAAGGAGCCGCCAGATGGCCCATCCGAAGATCACAATCGTCGGCGCGGGGAACGTCGGCGCATCGTGCGCCCTGTGGGCCGCGGCGCGAGACCTGGGCGACATCGTCCTCGTGGACATCGTGGACGGCCTGGCGGCCGGCAAGGCCCTCGACCTTCGGCAGGCGGCTCCCATCGTCGGTTTCGCCCACGGCATCACCGGCACGACCGATTACGAGGCCACGGCGGGGAGCGACCTGGCGATCGTGACGGCGGGCCTTGCACGCAAGCCCGGCATGAGCCGCGACGACCTGCTCGTGAAGAACGCCCGGGTCGTCTCCGGCATCATCGGCAGTCTCGTGGCCGCCAGCCCCGAGGTCGTTTTGCTGATCGTCTCGAACCCGGTTGATGCGATGACCTCGCTCGCCCACCGCGTCTCGAAACTCCCCGCCGAGCGTGTCGTCGGCATGGCGGGCGTCCTCGACTCGGCCCGGATGCGGACCTTCATCGCCGAGGCGGCCGGCGTCAGCCCCAAAGACGTCCGGGCCTACGTCCTGGGCGGCCACGGCGACACGATGGTGCCGCTGGTGCGGCACTCCAGTATCGGCGGCGTGCCGCTTGCGGCCCGGCTCTCTGCCGAGCAGATCGGCGCCATCGTCGAGCGGACGCGCGGTGGCGGGGCGGAGATCGTAAGCCTCCTGAAGACCGGCAGCGCGTTCTATGCGCCGGCGGCGGCGGCCGTCACGATGGCCCAGTCGATCCTCCGGGACGAGCGGCGGGTCCTGCCCTGCGCTGCGTACTGCGACGCCGAGTACGGCGTGGGCGGGTACTTCGTGGGCGTGCCCGCGCGGCTGGGGGCGGGCGGCGTGATGGATGTCCTGGAGTTCGACCTGAACGCCGACGAGCGAGCCGCCTTCGACTCCAGCGTCGCCCACGTCAAGGGCCTGGTCGAAAAACTCGCCGAACTGGGGTATTGACGCCCGGTCCGGGCGCCGCGGTTTTTGGCTGACCAGGTTCCACCTGTGCCCGTATAATAGCGTGTGTGCCGCGAAGCGACTTACCGTAAGGAGTCGCCCATGATCCGCTCGCTTCTGCCCGTGGCGCTTGCGCTGTCCTTGGCGAGCGCAGCGCGGGCGATTGACTACTCGGCGCAACTGGCGCGCGAGTACACCGACCGCCTCCTGACGATGGACTCTACGCCGGCCGCCCACGTCAAACTGGCCACCTGGTGCGACGGCGTCGGTCTGGCGGAAAGGGCGAAGACGCACTGGCAGGAAGCCCTCCTCCGCGACGCCGACAACAAGGAGGCCCGCAAGGCCCTCGGCTACGTCCGGCGTAACATGAAATGGGTCCGGGCCCAGGACGCCCCGAGCCTCCCCGCCCCCGGCGCGACGCCGGCCGCGCCGAAGGACCCGGCCTTCGAGCAGCGCCGCCTGGCCCTCTCGCGGGAGATTCAGGACATCTCGATCACGTATCTCGGTTCCATGGGTCCCGGCGCCTGGAAGGAAGGCGTCGAGAAGATCCTCACGATCCGCGACCCGGCCGCCGCCGAACCCATCGCGCGCATCCTCGGTTCGGGCAGCGTCCGGATGCGGAAACTCGCGTGCGAGACGCTCGGCCAGATCCCCGGCGAGGACGCCGCCAGGCGGCTCGTCAAGTTCGTCCTCGCCGACGAAGCGGTGGACGTGTACAAGGCCGCCGTCGTGGCGCTCGAAGTACGTGTCGGCGAGCGCGGCCTGCGGCAACTTCTGAACGCCCTGAACGGGTCGGAGAAAGTGCTGAAGCGCTCCGCTTACGCCCTCGGCGAAATGCACGAGTGGCGGGCCGCGCCGGCGCTCATCAGCAAACTCAAGACCGCCGAGCCGCGCCTGCGAACGTACGAAGCCCCGGGCGCCGGCACGCAGATGTTCTTCGGAACCATCCTGCCCTACGTCGCCGACGTCGAGCCGGTGGTGGCGGCGGGGGCCGTCGGCTGGAAGCCAACCATCGGGGCTATCCCTTCCGGCGTGATGATCTCGGCCTACAACTCCCGGGTCATCATCCACCGGACGGTCATCGAGTTCGTCCGCCAGCCGGTCGTGCGCGAGGCCCTCAAGAAGATCACCGGCCAGGACTTCGAGTTCAACTCCCAGGCGTGGCGCAACTGGCTCAGGCACCACGAGTCCGACCGCGGCGCGGCCGTCGCGCCGCTTGGCAGTGCGGTCGGCGGATCAAGCGGCGCCGCAAACTGAACACACTGCGATCAGTTTACCAACGGACGTGCTTCGGCGCGTCCCTTTTTCGTTGGCCCTTGTCCGCTCCCCCTATATAAGGGGTGGGAGCAACGGGCCCGGCGCCGGATGCGGCGCGGGACGGGACGGCGTGAGGAGCGGCGGAGGACGGCCCTATCCATGCGACATTGCCTGCCCATCGTGGCCGCACTCGCGACACTCGTGGCCGCAGGGTGCGGCGGGCGCCTGCGCGAGGGCGGTGCGCCGGCGGACGCGGCCTGGCCCGGCCGCCTGCAACGCCTCCCCGCCTGGGGATGGGGTGCGCCGGGGCTGGCAATCAACGTGCCGGAAGGCTATGAGAAGGGCCTGCGTGCGGAAGAGGATTACCTCGTCCACCTTTTCCGGCGCTCGCCCGACGCGGCACCGCCCCACGCGGCCACCATGGGCGTTTACGTGGGCCACCATCCGCGGGACATCAAAACCAAGGCCATCACGCAGCCCGGCCGCATCGCCGGCCGCGACGTCACCTGGTACGGCGGCACGTGGCAAGACGAGAAAGGCCGCACCGTGTACCACGCCGAGACCTACGTGGATGGTTTCTTCAAGGTTCCGACCGTCTGGCGTTTGAGCATCCGGCGGCTCGTCGTCCATGTCTTCATCTGGGGCACCGACAAGGCCCAGGTCGAATCGCTCATGGAATCCGCCAAGTCGCTCCGGCTGGATAGGGGCAAGTAAGTTCGTCGCGCGCGTGAAGAAAGGATCTGCGATGCCCAAGATCAACCGACTGCTCTTGGTGAGCGTGGCGTGTCTGACCGCCGTGGCCGCCTGCGCGCCGGGCGCAGCCGGGCTGGGGGCCTCTCTTATGCGAATACGGTGGCCCCGCCGGACGTATCCGGGTATGATGGTGCCAGCACAGCCCTTCACACATGGGGGGACGGGCCATGTCGGACGAGGCGGAACACGATAAGTACCTTGAGGACCGCGCTCGGTCCCTCGGCCTTCCCACCGACCCCGAAGCCTACCAGGACGGCGGCCTGGCCGTGGCCGCCACGTTGTACAATGCCGTAGAGGCCGACGTCCTTGCCGCCTTCCTGAATCAGGCCGGCGTGCCGGCCTGGGTGGATTCGCCCAACGTAGCCCGCCTGTACGGCTGGGCGCCCGGCTACTTCGCCGATGGCGTTCGTGTGTTTGTGCCCCTAGGCCGCCTGGACGATGCGAAGGCAATCCTGGCGGAACATGAAGAAGATGGGGTTACTGACAGCCTGGAGCAAGAGCCGGAAGAAACGGAGGGCCTATGATGGCCTCGCACGATGACGGGCCCTCCAAAGCACAACCTGGATCAACTGGTACTCCGTACGTTCCAGGGGCCCCCCTTCGCACAGGCGCTTCTTGGCCCGGCATTCTGCATCGAATCGCGCTGGGCGTCGTGGCGGCCACCTTGATGGGTTTGGGCATCTGGATTCTTGTTGCGGCCGTAGGGGCGCCGGGGGCGGCGTTTGCGCGCGTAGGCGTCGGGGCAATCGGTCTCTCCGTCTCGGCCGCCGGACTTTGGCTTGGTGTCCGCGCCGTGGGAGTCTTTGGCCAAAGGCGTGCCGACGGGGATTACAGCCGACGCGTTGAGGAGCGGGCCAAGCAACTGGGCCTGCCGACCGATCCCGAGGCCTATCAAGATGGTGGTCTGGCCATCGCGGCCACAGCCTACGGACTGGAGCGCGCAGAAGTTATCGCCAGCGTCCTCCGCGGCGCTGGCATCCCCGCCTGGGTAGAAGGCGGCGCCACCGCGGGATGGTACTGGCACCTCCAGTTCGCCATGCATCCACGAGGCATTCGCATCTTGGTGCCGAACGGGCGGCTCGAGAATGCCCGGGCCGTTCTTGCAGAGCGCCGGAAGATGAAAGAGAAGCAGGAGGAAGATGAGCCCCCGGAAGAATCCGCCGAGACGTCCGAACCTGGCGAAGATCTGTTTCGGTGGGCCAAGGGGCTGTTTATTCTGCTGTTCCTTTCGGCGACCTTGACCGCGCCGTTCGTTTACGTCGCCTCGATGGTGATCCTTATCATCGCGTGCCGGCGGCTGGGGCAGGCCAAGTCGGCGGTTCTGCTGAAACGGGCCATGCGATGGAGCATGGTCACAGCCGGCATCGCCGCCACGGTGTGCGTGGTCCTCGTCCTGATCTTCACGAGAGCAAGCTGCAGCAGCGAGCCGCGGCTCATGGAAACGGAAGATGGCGCGATCTATATCGAGCGTCCCGTTCGACTTCCATGACGGGTGTGCGGAACATCTACTTCCCCGCCTTCTTCGCTTCCGCGAGCGCTTTGGCGACGGCTTCGGCGCCTTGGAGGGCATCTTTCGGGCGGGGGTGCGCGTCGGTGAAGACGCAGAGCGAGTCGCGGTCTTCGATGACGGTGTCCGACTCGTCCACGCCGCCGCCGGGTAGGGAAACGGCCGCAACGTCCAGTTTCAGGTGCCGCGCCATGAAGTGGTACATCGGCAGCCGCTTCGGGTACTCGTAGCCGTGACCCTCGTGCGGCAGGTGGGCGTTCTCGACGAGCGTCTGTTTGCCGAACAGGCGGTACACGTTCCAGATGTAGGGGAACTCGACGCCGGGCATGTTCTTGGTCCAGTCCTTGCCGCACGAGACGACGAGCATCGGACGCGGCGCAGCCATGGCGGCCATCTCGCAGTTGTTCGTCTCGTGGGTCGCGCTTTTGTGGACCGGCAGGCCGCTCTCGCACTGGCACCCGCCGAAGAAGTGCGCGCTGACCATGACGACCGGCACACTGACCTTCACGCGGTCGTCGACGGCCGTTAGCATGAACGTCTGCGTCCCGCCGCCCGAGCAGCCCGTGCATCCGATGCGTTCGGCGTCCACGCCGTCGAGCGAGAGGAGGAAATCGAGCACCCGCATGCTGTTCCACAGTTGCAGCGTCAGGACGTTGGGGTCGGAGTGGGTGACCTGTGTCGATTCTCCCCACCCGACCATATCGTACGAGAAGACGACGGCCCCCATGCGTGCGAGCGCGGCGCAGCGGGCCTGCTGGTCGGGCCGGAACCGGCCGCCGCGTGCCAGCGAGTTCTTGACGCCCTTTCGCCGGTCGCGCGCGTGACCGTGTGGGCACAGGACGCCGGCGTACGATTTGAGTTTCTTCGCCGGCCGGTACAGGTTCCCCGTGCAGAAGAACCCGGACAGGCTCTCGATGGCGACGTTCTCGACGGCATACCCCTTGCGTTCCTGGCGGCCGCGGATGATGGGTTTGAGGGGACAGCGTTCGGGCAGCGGCACGAGGTTCGCGCCTTTCAGGATGCCCTGGCGGTTGCGTTTGGCGCGGGCTTCCCACTGCTGGCGAGCGTGATACGTCTTGGCGAAGGCCGCCAGTTGTTTCCGCGCCGCCTCTTCGCTCTGGTGCGGATGGTTGGATTTGGCGTGGGCCATGACGAACAGCGCCACCACAAGGACAAGCGGCACGAAAGTTTTCATCTGGCTTCCCCTGTCGAGGTTTCCGGACCTGCGGATACCCTATCGCCGCAACCGAGCGTCGTCAAACCTTCCACGACCACGGCGGGGCGTTTCTGCGGCCCGCCTGCGGCCCAATTGCGTTTAACCGCTCGGCGAACAACCGCACCAAGGTCCGGTACGAGGAGAAAGGGAACCGACATGGATGCACGTGCACGACGGCATCGCCGTATCCTGTGGTGTGCCGCTGCCTTGACCCTGGCGGCCGTGCTGCCGGCCGCCCTGTGCCCGGGCGCCGCGAAGAAACTCAGACGCGACGATTGGCAGCAACCCGCCCGCGTCGTGGCAGACCTGGGTCTGAAACCCGGCTCGATCATCGCAGACGTGGGCTGCGGCCGGGGATACTTCACTTTCCGCCTCGCCAAGGCCGTGGGCGCCGGCGGAAAGGTCTTCGCCGAGGACGTTGACGCCAAGGCCCTCAAGTCGATCGAGGACCGCGTCGCGAAAGACCACCTGGCGAACATCGTCGTCGTCAAAGGCGATGCCACCGACACGAAACTCCGGGACGAATCCCTGGACGCGGCCCTGTTCGTCAACGTCTTTCACCACGTTCCAAAGCAGCACCGGCCGGGGCTGGCCAAGGACGTCGTCCGGGCGCTGAAGCCGGGCGGATACTTCTTCCTCATCGATTGGACGTTCGACGCCAAAGTGCCCTATGACAAAGGCCGCCGCATCCCGCGGGACGACCTGCTGAAACTCGGCGCCGAGGCGGGGTTGAAACTCGACGCCGAGTTCCTGTATCTGGAGCACCAGGTCTTCTTGCGCTTCCGCAAACCCACCGCGCCGAAATGACGGGCGTGGCATCACGACGGCCGCCCGGCTCGTTCGGAGGAGCGTAGTTTTTCGCGCATTTTCCGGCCGCGGTGCGCAGGAATCCGAAGGGTTTCTCGGGCCGCTCCGGCGCCTCATGGGGGGTGCCGGGGCCGGTCCATCATGTCGAACCGACCGGGGCGCGCCGGAGGGGCGCGCCCTGTCTCACGCCTACGGCCAGGTCACTTCAAACAGCAGCGCTTCCCACGGTTTCCAGGCGGCCTTGAGCGTCTGGCCGTCGGGCAGTTCCTCGCCGTTGCGGAGGTTGCGGACGGCCGTGACCGGCCGCGACAGCGCAATCTCCACCGGTCCTTCCCGGCCGAAGGTGCCTTCGATGCGGCCGGCGTGGGAGACGGCGGCCTCTCGCGGCGGGTTCTTGACGAGGGCGATGACCACGCGGTCGCCCTTGCGCCAGAAGAGCGTTTCGGCCATCGGCACGGGCACCCCGCCTGCCAGGACGCGGGCACGAGGCACGAGGCCCGCCTCGGCCAGGAGCCTGCCGATGATTCTCCGCCACGCATCGCCGAAGGCGCCGAGGCGTGAGCCCAGGTCGTTGTACGCCACGGGCGTCAGGTTCAGATAGACGGTCCGCCCGCGGCCGGTGGTGCAGGCGATGATGACGTCGGCGCTGTCGATGTGTGGGGCGGACGCAAGGGGGCGATGACCCGCCGCTCCCGCGGCGGCCTCGGCGGCAGGCCGGCCGGCCACCGCCTGCGTGCCCCGTTCATAGACGACGATCCCCTCGTGCCTAAGAGCCCCTGCGTACATCAACCGCTGAAGCAGCGGCTTGTTGTACTTCTCGCCGTCGATCTCGGTGATGGACTTGCCGTCGAGGTATCCCTTGGACTCATCGCGGCGGATGCCGAACAGGTCGTCGAGCGCGCCCTGCGGCCGGCCGACGCCGTGCTCATCGAGGATGCCCGTCAGATGGTCGGCGATGACGGTGCCGCCCGCCGCCACGAACCGCCGGATGGCGGCCGCCTCGGCATCCGAGAGGCAGATCGCACGGTTCAGAATGAGGACGCGGTACTTTTCCTTGACGAGCGCTCCCGCCGCCACCTGGTCGCCCGTGACCACGTTGTACTGGTACCCGCAGTCCTCCAGTATCTTGAACCACGCGACACGGTTGCGGCCGAGGGTCTGGCACGTGTTGTCGAGGCTGCTGGAACGGTTCGGCCACGTGCCACGATGCGTGACGACGTCCATCACCCACGACGCCTGGATGCTCGGATGGGAGTAGAAGACGGCGATGGGGTCGGTGTCGAAACGGGCGTCGGGGTCGAGGATAGGCCGCGAGACATCGCTCTGCACTTCGCGGATGGTCTCGATGTTGTCTTTGATGAACGGCGCCAGGCCGCCGCCCTTCCAATGGAACCACGATCCGCCGCGGTCGGGCCAGGCGATGACCCCGCGGTTGCCGTGCACCAGGTAGTACCAGAGGAACCAGGCGTCGAGCCGTGCGTCGCCCTTCGAGAACCACGTCTGGACGTACGGCCGCCGCTCGGGCCAACGCCAGAGCGACCGCAGAATCTCGTTCGTGCCGCCGATGTCGTACGACTCGATGAACTGGACGACTCGGCATATCTTGTTATAATCGTACCCGCCGTAGACGGACGGCTGCTGGCCGCCCACGAAGCCCGCCGGCGTGGCCGGGTCGAGCCGGTTGGTGAAGCGCGTCAGGCGAGCCAGGCAGTCGGCGAACTGCGTGTCCATGTAAGAGCGCCAGTCCATCCAGCGCGCCAGGTTCCACTTGGCGAATGGGGGTTTGGTGTGCGCGCGGCGGACGTCCTCGAACGAGATGGGTTTCGCTTCGGCGAAGTCCCGGTACGCCGTGCCCCACGTGGCGTTGAGTTTCTCGATGCTGCCGTAGGTCTTCTTGAGCCACCTGCGGTAAGCCGCAACGGAGGCCGGCGACCCATCGACCTCGGCCGGCGAGTTGAAGCAGCCCAGGCTGATCTCATCGTCGAAGGCGTACGCGACGACCGGCCCCCGACGCGTCACGCTCACGTTGCGCTTCAGGTGCTCCTCCAGGACCCGGAGGGTCTTCGGCTCGGCCAGGCTCCAGGGCCGGGGGATGAGGGTGCGCTGCCGCTGGACCTTCTCCACGCCCGTGCGGGGCGTCAGGTGCAAATACCCCTTGTCGGCCGCGTGGTCGTTGTAGTACGGGAAGCCGACACGGCGGGCGAAGGCGACGCGGTCGGCCCGGCCCGCGCCGCGGTCGATGTGAAAGCCGCGGAACCCCGCCTCCCGGTACAGCGTCAGGTCGTCCGGGGCGCTGGTCTTGTACTGCCAGACGAGGATGAGGAAGCGGTCCCACTGTGGCTTGGGGCGGATGGTCGGGACCGGCTCGGGCATCCCGCGTGCGCCGGCGGTCCACTCGGCGGCCATCGGTGACGCGGCTGCAAGAACGACGCTACAGGCCAGCCCTACAGTGCGCATAGGTCACCTCCCGGGGCGTATTGTATCTGATGGTTGTGCCGACGGGCAACCCCGGCTGCCTCTCGCTCTTCGGCCGGAGGGTCGCAAGCCGCAGACCAAGGAGAAGGGGCAGAAGGGCCTGGAATGTCGCGCTTGCGGAGGCCGACACTTGCGGGTAATGTATACACGCTGGCCATCCGCGCGGATGGCCCCCTTCGCCACCGCGAAGACCATGCTGCCGGGCTCGTGCCGCCTACCCGGATTGGCAGCGCCGCGACTGACACCACGCGGGGCACGCCGGGGGAGCGACGTGCCGTTGAACGACACCGTGACGAGCGCCGGCTGCGGCTACGACATCCGCACCGTGCAGGAGTGGCCTGGCCACAAGGACCTGAAGACTACGATGGTCTACACCCACGTGCTCAACCGTGGCGGGCATGGCGTCAAGAGCCCGGCGGACACGTTGTGAGGTGTGACGGGATCTTATGCAGTCTGTATACTCACTGTTCGCCATAGGAAGACTATGAAACGCTATCTGATTCTATTTATGATTGGCATCACCACCGTATCAAGTTCTGCAGCCCAAGAGACCGTTGTGACACCTGTTGACGCATACAGATCTGTCGTCAAGAGCGCTGACACGACAAACTACTCCAAGGCAGCCCGACAACTGCGTCGCTGGATGGTGGCCAACGACCCGCACTACCCCGTATACCACTTCACGAGCCCGGTCGGTTGGTTCAATGATCCTCATCCGATCTACTACCGTGGCAAGTACCACGTTTTCTACAATGCCGATTTCTTCCCAACGAAGAGAAGACCTTTTGATAATATCTGCTGGGGACACGTTGTTAGCGATGACCTGGTCCACTGGGTGGACTGGCCCGTGGCCATCTGGCCCGATACGCAGTACGACCGGCGCGGGGTATACTCCGGCAACATGTTTGTAGACAACAAGGGGAACCTCTGCGGGCTTTATACCGGTAACGTGGGTGGTCACGGCGAAACGTATGGCATGTTGGTTCGGAGTATGGACGGCGGCCTGAGTTTTCAGAAGAAGATGGTCATGGATAACCGGCAGCGACCCAACGCTAACTCACCCGTGCATTGGGACGGGTATCTTTGGAAAGAAGGCGATACATGGTGCCAGCTCATTGGCGGCTCGACCGGGGGCAAAACCGCCCAGGGGGCGGCCTGGCTGTGGAAGTCCAGCGACCTGATCCATTGGGAGTTGCAGACAAACATCGCTCCGGCAATCCGGTTAGGCAAGTTCTGGGAGCTTCCGTACCTGATCAAACTGGACAGAAAGCACGTCCTGATGGTTGGCCTCGGCAATCCCTATTGGATCGGCTCCTACAACAAGAAAACTATGGTCTTTACCCCGGATGAAAGCAAGCCCCGCTACATCGACGCGGGAAACTACTACGCCTTCAATCCCAACATGATCGACGACAAGGGCCCTGGCGGCGGAAAACGCAGGATTCTCCACGCGTGGGTCACCGGCCCCAGGACACCTACAAAGGCCGTCCCCTCCTGGCAAGGCGCCAGCGCCATCCCTCGCGTGCTCAGGCTTGCCGGGAACCGGATCTGGCAAGACCCCATACCGGAGATCCAGGCACTGCGCGGCAAGCATTACAGTTTCTCTGATCGGAAGAGGAAGGATTTATTCAGGGACATTAAGAGCGACTCTCTTGAACTGAAGGCAACATTTGCGCCAGGCAGTGCAAAGCGCTTCGGCATCAAGCTGCGTGTGTCTCCGGATGGAAGGGAATTCACACGCGTCTACTTTGACACGGCCTCCCGCACATTCGGCGTGGACGGTCAAGCGCTCAAGAAGGGTCGACAGCAATCATATCTAAAACCAGAGGAAGATGTGACGATGCACATCTTTTTAGACAGATCCATCGTCGAAGTTTATGTGAACGGAAGCGCCCAGACGGCAAGGACTTTCCCCGCCCCCGAAGCGCTCGGTCTCGACATCTTCTCGGAAGGTGGCGAGGCGACGTTGGAGTCACTGGACATCTGGGAAATGAAATCAATGTGGGAGTAGTAATGATATTGTCGTCACGGCGAATTATGAGATCAACCCCCAATAGGATAACCTGTCCCGACCACACGATGTGGTCCAAAAGGAAACAATGCATGTCAACACTATCATTCACATACCTTCTTGTTCTGTTTGCCGGTTGTACGGCATCAAAGCAGGAGTTTACTGTTGGTGAGCCGGCAACCGTTATTTCTCACGAACGGATGAAGAAAGCGGGTATCCAGGGAATTGATGCCGGCATATATGGCATAGCCGACAAGGAAGACAGTCAGTGCAAGTGGTTTTTCACGAACCGTTTTAAGTTTGTTCACACGATCGGCCCCCCAAGCAGCCCTTTTGATAACGTCGTTGTAAATGGCGGAGACATCGAAGGCTTACCAGAGCCTTATACTGACACGAGACTCGGGTTTTCGAGCGATCACCGCTGGGGAAACGCCAGTTGGATTGCCAATGTCTATCAGAATCCGGAGAACGGCCATATTCTGGGTTTTGTCCACCTGGAGTACCATCCGGAAAAGCGGGGCGGAGTTTATTTCCGTTTCGGATTGGCGATCTCCAAAGATGGCGGGAAATCATTCAAGTGGTGTGGATATATCCTTGAACCGGATTTGACCTACGAAACGTGGTTCAATCAGTGGCATAGCAAGAACCCGAAGGGCCATCATGTTTTTGCGAATATGGGGCTTGCTAATTATGTCATCAAAGACGGCTATTTCTTTCTCTACTATGCGGATACGAGAGAAAGTCGGGATACTTTCAGCAACGGTGTCGCGGTGGCCAGGGCAAGGGTGGCCGATGTGTTGTCGGCCGCAGAAAACCGGCGAACGACCCCTTGGAACAAATACTTCAATGGAGCGTGGGACGAGTCGGGCATGGGTGGTAAGTTCACTCCTCTGAATATAGAGCCTTTGGGCTTCCTGCATGGAGACGCAGCATACAACAGCTATCTGAAGAGATTCGTCATGGTGACCCGTACCGGCAAAGTCAGGCCCAAAGGGGGGCCGGGGAAACAATCGGCGATTGTGATTTCCTTTTCCGGGGATGGCATCAACTGGAGTAATTGGCAGACCATTCATGAGGACAATCGCTTGCATGACTATCCATCTATAATAAGCATGGGAAATGATAATGAGATCGTCGGAAAAACCTTCTGGGTTTACTACAAGTATTTTTTTGATTCTGTATTACCGCATATAGACTGGCCTGCAAACCGCTGGGACAGGATACGGGTAACGGTGGAATGATCGACGAGTGGATGCATTACCTGTACGACGCGACGGGCAACGCGGTGGCAAGCGACGTTTGACATGGCGAAACGAGACACCAACCAGATACAGAAGATCAAGGAGAGCAAATGATCAGAGCATTCAGAGTTTGTATTGTTTCTTCGATCGCAGCTTCATGTTTCCTGCTCACGTCATGCTCGAGTGTTACGGCCTCCACACCCGATATCCAAGAGACCTCTGAAACCTGGACTTTTGTCAGCATGCCGGATTTCCTGAACGTTGATACCACCTATCCTCAGCCCGGCTGGGAGGACGCTCTTGATTATGTGCTCAAAGCGGTGAAGGCCGAGAATCCCGATTTCGTCCTGGTGGCGGGCGATCTGGTGATGGGTCGATGGTGGAGCGAAGAGAAGATTGAAAAGTACGCGGCTATTTACTACCCGGACTGGATCAAGAGGATGAATGCTCATGGACTGAAATTCTACACTGCTATCGGGGATCATGAACTTGGTGACAATCCCTGGCCGGCAGACCGGGCGAAACTGGTACCTTCCTTCAAGAAGGCCTTTCGCAATTATATGAAGATGCCTCTCAACGGTCCAGAACACATGAAAGGAACGGCATTCTACTTCCTGCACAAGAACACTTTGTTTGTTTCCGTTGATGTATTTGAGAAGGGAAGGGGTCGGCAGGGCAAAATCGTAGCACAAGTAACGGGGAAACAGTTGGAATGGCTGGAAGACACCTTCGCCGGCCACCCCGATGTCGATCATCTCATAGTCATGGGGCACACGCCGATTCTTGGGCCGGTCAGGAAACGATCCTCCAGCGGCCTGATGCTTGAAAAAGGAGACCAATCCCCTTTCTGGAAGAGCATGGCTGAACACCACGTTGACCTATATCTGTGTGGCGAAGTACACGCTATCACCTGCACGGAGAAAGCTGGTGTGCAGCAGATCGCTCATGGAGGACTGTTTGGGTACAACCCGAAAGTAAATTACTTGGTTGTCAAAGTATCTCCTCAGAAGATAGAACTTGAACTCAAGGAACTTGATATTGTCTGCAAAGGTCCGAGGCTCTGGCAGGAAGGCAGAAACCGCCCGCATGAGTCGGTCACAGTTTCTGAGGATATTCGGAAGCGTGGCTATATCACTGTCGGAAGAATGACCATCGACACTATCGACGGAAAGAAGAATACACAAGATAAGACAGGCTACTTCGACGAGAAGAATAACCCGAAGAAGTGAAAGACCCAAAGCACAACAAACCAATTCAGCGTACGCGTAAACGCGCCGCTGATTTACAACGTTAGCCAGGGAGACAGAAAGGATTGTCCAAATAAAACGTGGGAATTGGGGGCAGCCCATGAAGTAGGCTAAGAAGTCACTTCAGGGCCCAGCCCATTGAGATGGCGCTGACCGGACCCACGAATAGGTGAGCGCAGCCCAACAACCGCGTGGACGGAACAGCCTGAAGGCCGCGCGGTGGGCAAGACTGCCCACCGCGCAACGTTCAGTGGGTCTCCCGACCCACCGCGTGGCAAGTGTGCTCAGCGACGCCGTTCTCGCGGCGGGTCAGGAGACCCGCCGCGCCAGATTCATCGTGGACTGCTTAAACGCGCCTACGGCGTCGGCGGCTGATGCCAGAACGAGCGCCAGTATTCCTGTTCGAGGGCATAGTAATCGACCGGCACGCAGTCGGCCTGGTCTTTCGGGAGCAGGCCGTAGCGTTTCATCTCGCGCAGATAGGCCGGCCGGGGCTGAAACCCCGCCATGTCGAACCGCTTGATCTCGCCCAGGCGCTTGGCGGTGTCTCGGACGGCGGCCAGAAGTTTCTGATAGTCGGCGTCGCTCGTGTCGGCGAAAACGCGTGCGGTCTCCTTCCCCTTCTTGCAGATGCCGAAGCCTCCGCCCCCCTTCGCCAGCGGCGCGAGCAGCAGCAGCGACTTCTCCGGCCGCGTCAGGTTGTAGAGGATGTGCCGGCTGAACCGCAGCCGCGGGTCGCCGTATCGGATGGCCCACGGCGGCATCCCCATGTTGTCGGACGGCGAGGCGGGCAGTCTGAGGCGCTTGGTGTGGCAGGAGCCGCAGCGGCGCTTCTCGACCTCGGCCAGGGCCTGCATGCTCGGCCATTTCGTATCGGACCGGTCGAGGTGGTTCCGCGCGTAGCCGCCGATCATGCCGGTTCCCAGCGCCGCGTACGTGCCGGGGTACGGCGCACCGGTGTCGATCCAGAGTCGCACGACCGTCTTTTCCCGGTCCGAGAGTTTGGCGTCGTTGTGGCCCGTGAGGACCTTCTTCATCAGTGGCGCGGCGGCGCTGCCGAATTCGCGCGGCGGGTAGTTGCTCTTGGGGAGGTTGCGTCCGTCGGCCATCTGCCGCCGGGCCGAGAGGGTGAAGTAACTGTGCGAGAACATCGGCCCGCGGTCGCCGGTCAGGATGACGCCGCCCGAGCGCGGCCCGCCCGCCTTGGTCTTCTCGTAGCCGTGGCACTTCACGCAGTGCCGGTCGAGGATCGGCTGGATGTCGCGCGGGAAGTCGAGCACGTCGGGCACGCCGGTGACGGGCCGGATTTTGCTCGGCGTCCGGCGAAACGCCGCACGGCGCGCGAGTTGCACCGGCCGGTCGGTCCGGTTCTCGTGGCAGCCGACACAGCCGGTCGTCTCGCCCGGTTGGACGGTGACAAACGACTGCATCCGCTTGACGGCCAGGTTGCCCGAGTCGAGGGCCACGAAGATCAGGCTCCGAAGCGCCGGCGCCTCAAAGTACGCCGACCCGTCCGGCTCGACCGGCACCGTGCCCAGGACTCGCTCCAGCGTGAACGTGCCGCCGTAACTCAAGGGCTCCATGCCGCCCGTGAAGTTGATCGGCTTAGGCAGCGTTTCGAGGATCAGCAGTTGCCTGATCTCGCCGGGCTTGACGCCGGCCATGTTGCGGCCGTGGCCTACGTCGACGAGCATCAGGCGGCCGGTCTGCTCTTTCGGCTCGATGCGCGGCGGGATGACGGGCTCGCGCGGCCGCGCGCGAAGCGGACGCGGTTCGTGCAACTGGAGGCCCGCCTTGCGATCGGCCTCCGGCAGCGTGAAGAGCGTTGTCGTGGCGCCGCGACCGTTCATCAGGAGAAGTTCGTGCCCGCGCGCCACGAGGAAACAGTCCTCCGAGAACGGATACGGGTCGCGGAAGTTCGAGCCCCGGCCGATCGTCCGGGCCAGGGGACGGGCGTCCGGGCCGCCGCGAGGATCGAGGATCGTCACCGGGCCGTCGTGCTCGCGGCGGCCGTGGCCGGGCGAGAAGATCGAGACGACCATCCCTGTCCCTGGAATCGGCTTCGAGTCGATCATCACGATGCCGCCGTGCATGTTGCCGTAATAGGCCATCTGGCCGGTGCCGTCCGGGTTGACGATCCACAGGTGATGGTAATGGACCTGGCTGCGGTCCACGTATTCCCACCGCGTGTAAAGGATGGTGCCGTCGGGCAGCGGCCAGGGGGTGTTGTCGTGCTCGTTGTTCGAGGAGACCATGCGGATGTTCTTACCGTCGGGGTCGCAGCGATAGAGGACGCCCACCTTCGTCAGCCAGCAGTTGACCCAGCGGTTGCACCGGCCGGAGACGAACAGGAGACGGCCGTCCGGCAGGTACGTCGGCTCGATGTCGTCGTACGGGCCGTCGGTCAGTTGCGTCAGACCCGAGCCATCGGCGCCCACCTCGTAGAGGTGGTAGTACGGGCTGCCGCCTTTTCGGTACGAGAAGAGGATCTTCTTCCCATCGTAGTGGACCTGCGGGTCGCGGACGGCGCCGCTGGGGTCATCGAGGAGGCAGGTCAGGTTGCCCGTCTTCAGGTTGAGCCGATAGAGTTTTCCCCCGTCGCCGTAGGTGGGGAGTTTCTCGCTTTCGGCGTAGTATCCGAAGTTGGCGTACCAGTGCCCGTCCTTGCCGGGTTGGCGTGCGGCAAAGATGATGTCCTGTACGCCTGCCATGGGTCCGGCGAGGGCTTCTTCCAGAAGGGCCGCCTGTCTTTCGGCGCCGACGGCGGCGCCGGTCGCAAGCGCCAGGACGGTCACAGCGGCAACGGCCAGTCGTGTGCGCACGATGAACTCCCCTCGTTTCCCACTAAGCCAATCATAAAACCACGCAAACGGAAGTCAAGGCACGGTCGAAATGGGCGGCAAACGTTGGCAACCTGACTCATGGCGGGCGTGGCCGGCGGCCGATAGAATGCACGAGGCGCAGAGGGTGCCGCGAGACCGGAAAGTTTCGATCCCAGGAGGCAGACCATGCCGGACCATGCCGTCAGTCCCGATGGAGAGACGTTCGCCATTCCGGGTCCGGACGAGTACGCTCCCGAGATGGAGCGTCTCGAACGGCTCGTCGAGGCCGCCCGGGCCGAAGACAAGGAGATCGTCGTCGTCATGGGCGTCGGTTTCGTCGGCGCCGTCATGGCGGCCATCATCGCCGACACCGTGGATGAGAAGACGGGGCGCCCTTCGAAGTTCGTCATCGGATGCCAGCGGCCAAGCGTGCGCAGTTACTGGAAGATCCCGGTGCTGAACCGCGGCGAGTCGCCCGTCAAGGCCGAGGACCCGGAGGTCGCGTCGATGATCGCCCGCTGCGTCCTCGAAAAAAAGACCCTCACGGCCACGTTCAACAACGATTGTCTGGGTCTGGCAGACTGCGTCGTCGTGGACGTTCAGTGCGATTACACCAAGCACGACCTGGGGAACATGCGCTCCGGCGAGACCGACATGGCGGCGCTGGAGGCCACCATGCGGGTCATCGGCGAGAAGGTCTCCCCGCACTGCCTGGTCCTGATTGAGACGACCGTCGCGCCGGGGACGACCGAGTTCGTCGCGATGCCGATCATGCGCAAGGCCTTCCGGGCGCGGGGTATCGAATCGGAACCCGTCCTGGCCCACTCCTTCGAGCGCGTGATGCCCGGCCGCGACTACGTCAAGAGCATCCGCGACTTCTGGCGCGTCTGCTCGGGGTGCACCCCCGAGGCCCGCCAGAGGGTCGTCACGTTCCTGGGCGAAGTCCTCAACACCGACGAGTTCCCGCTGACCGTCATGGACCGGCCCATCGAGTCGGAAACCACCAAGATCGTCGAGAACTCATACCGCGCCACGATCCTCGCGTTCCTCCATGAGTGGAGCCTCTTCGCCGAACGCAACGGCGTGGACCTCATCAAGGTGTACAAGGCGATCAAGGTGCGCCCGACCCACTCGAACATCATCTTTCCCGGCCCGGGCATCGGCGGGTACTGCCTGCCGAAGGACGGCGGCCTGGGGTACTGGGCATACAAGCACGTCCTGGGATTCGAGGACCAGGACCGCGTGTTCAAGATCACCCCCACCGCCATCGACATCAACGATACGCGGGCCCTGCATGCGGCCGAACTGGTGCGCGACGCCCTGCGGAACATGGGCCGATACATCGCCGGCGCCCGCGTCCTCCTCCTGGGCGCCAGTTACCGCGAGGACGTCGGCGACACACGCTACTCCGGCTCCGAACTCGTCGTACGCAAACTGACCGAAATGGGCGCCGAGATGCACGTCCACGACCCGTACGTGGACCACTGGTACGAACTGGAGAAGCAGGACACCTACCCGGCGCCGGGCCACTCGCTGGCACGCTTCTTCCGGAACCAGGAAGACCTGGTGAACCTGCGGATCGAGAAAGACCTGAAGGCCGCCACCAAAGGCGCCGAGGCCGTCGTCCTGGCCGTCCGGCACGCCCCGTACCTGGACCTGGCGCCGGACGATGTAGTCGCGTGGGCCGGCGGGACCCTGGCCGTCGTCGATTGCTTCGGTATCCTGTCGGACGAGGCCATCCGCCGGTACTTTGAACTGGGGTGCGAGGTCAAGGCCCTCGGCCGCGGTCACATCCAGCGGATCAAGGAAGAGGTGCGGCAGGTAGAGACGTAGGCCGGCTTGAGCAGCGCAGCCACGTTGTTCAGCCTGACGCCTTGTAGGGGTCGAGGCGGCGGAACTCCTGCAGCATGAACCGCTTGACCTCCGGGTCGCTCTGCTACGGACCCGGCGCCGAGGTGGCTGAGAACACGTAGATAAACGCCAGACCGGCCAGCGCCAGGACAATAAGCGCGGCTCGGAACAACCGCGGAACGATCATCCGTGCTCTCCTTTACGATCTGTGCACCCCGGCAGCGCCCGCATACAGCCGTTCGAGACGAGCGCCGGCGCACGCTATATCGACACACGCCCGGCCGATGGTTTGCCCTTTTTCGGTTCCCGTGCCGGCATGACCGGGCGCTTTGCCAAAAAAAAACGAGGCGGCGGCAAAAGGGGGGAAAACCACCGTCCGGCCGCAGCGCAGGAGGGTTACAATTTTGTTGACACCCTTTGGGGGGCGTCTATAGAATCGCGCCCTGCATTCACCCCAGGCGGTGCGAGACCCTGTGCCGCGCGCCGGGCAAGGGGGAAGGGTCTTGCCGCGGGCGCGGGTGGGCCGGCGCCCGGGGGACTCACCAATAGTACTCGCCTTGGCACGAAGGAGGAGATGCCAGATGCTCATGCGGGATGCCCGACTTCGCCGCAACCTTTCCGTTCTCACGACCCTGCTCGCAGTCTCGATGCTTGCGGTCGCTCCGGCCGGCGCCCAGGAAGCCACGGCGCCTGCCGCCGCACCTGCCGCGGCGCCTGCCGAAGCGCCGCCGGCGGCGCCTCCCGCTGCAACCGAGGCGCCCGCTGCGGCGCCTG